>JACDAG010000741.1 GCA_013695565.1 Bradyrhizobium sp. | reverse complement strand
CGCCAGAACCTCGGCGATCTCGATCGTTGCATTGCGGAGTGGTCTGCAACACCGCCCGTGATTAGTCCAAATACACGCCGAGAAAGCTGAGCATGGTGGTATCGCGCTTCTCGATCCCGTCGGTCAGGGCCGTCAATGCGGCGTCGAAGCTGGGTGCGCGGGTTGTTCAGCCCGCAACCTGGCGCAGCAGCGCCGGTGCGATCAGCCGGTGGAACGGCATGATGATTGCGAGATAGGTCCGGCCAAGCCAGTTGTGGGTGTGCACCAGCGTCGTTAGGCTGACCTGCCTGGATTGGCCGGGCCTCGCAATATCGACCATGACGCGGAAATCCAGATGCTTGTCGTTGAAACCTGCGACGAGCCGATCCGGCGTTTCGCTGATGACGGGAAAAATCCCGATCATCCCGAGCGATGTAGCGGCGCCGGCGCCCGACGTTTTGAGCCCGAACGGAGTCACCACAAGATTGCGCAGGGTCACCAGGGCTTCGGCCCATCGCGGCTGCCGCGCCATCATGCGCTCCGCAGCCTGTCGCGCATCGAGGGCTCGGTCGTCGATTTCAATGCAATAGGCGTCGGCAAACTGCGCGCCGGGCAGCAGCGTGTGGGTGTCGACAGCAGGGGTGATTTCGCGGACGGTCATCGGAACGACAATCTGTTCGCCAGCAGGCGGAAGCGCAAGATCAGCAAAACGGCAAACACGACGGTGCCAACAGACAATCCGACCCAGACGCCAGCGGCGCCAAGCGATGTCTGGAATCCGAGCACCCAGGCGGAGGTGAAGCCGACCAGCCAGTAGCTGAAGGTCGCGAGCAACAGCGGTATCTGCGTGTCGTTCATTCCGCGTAGCGCGCCGTTGGCGACGGTTTGAATACCGTCGGTGACGAAAAAAGTCGTGCCGACCAGCAGCAACGTTGCCGTCAGCGTCGCCGTGGCGTCGACGGTTTCGCCGAGGAATATCTCGGCGATCAGGAACCGCCCGAGGATCACGGCGAGCGTCATCGCGGCCATGAACGCCGTGCCGAGCAATATGGCGATGTAGCCTGCGCGCCTGATGGCGTCGCTGTCGCGGCGTCCGACGGCATGACCGACCCGCACCGTGGCCGCCATGCTGATCCCGAATGGCACCATGTAGAGGATGGCCGCGATTTGCAGCGCGATCTGGTGCGCGGCCAGCGCGGTGGTGCTGATCAGACCCATCAGCAGGCCGGCGGCGCCGAACAAGCCGTATTCGAGCAGGAACGCCATCGAGATCGGCCCACCGATGACGACGAGCTTGCCCATCAACGGCCAGTCGATCCGCCAGATGCGGCCGAGCACATGGTATTTGCGGAACGGCCGGCGGCGCGCGGTGAACCATAGCCCGGCGAGGAAGGTCCCGAGATTGACAATGCTGGTCGCAAGGCCTGCGCCAAACAGCCCGAGTTCGGGCAGGCCCCATTTGCCATAGAGCAGCGGATAGACCAGCAGCGCATTGGCCGGGATCGCGGCCAGCGTGATCCACAGCACCGGCTCGGGCCGGTTCACGGCGCTCATGAAGCCACGTATCGCGATGAACCACAGCGCCGGCAGGATGCCCCAGGCGAGGCCGAACAGATATTGCTGCGCAAGTTTTGCGGCCGTCGGCGCCTGGCCGAGCGCGATCAGGATCGCCTCGCCGCGGAATGGCAGGATCATCAGCGGCGCCGAGATCAGCACGGCCGCCCACAGGCCGACGCGCAGCGCGCGCCGCACCATGCGCGGGTCGCGCGCACCGAAAGCCTGCGCCGCCAGCGGTGAGACGGCAGACACCAGGCCGAGGCCGAACGTGAAGATGACGAAGAAAACCGTATGCGCAAGCGCTGCCGCTGCGACCGTGTCGCTGCCGAGCCGGCCGATGAACGCCAGATCGGTCGTCATCATCGCGATCTGCCCGAGCTGCGTCAGCGCCAGCGGCACCGCGAGCTTGAGCGTCTCGGCGAGCTCTTCAGCAAGATGTCCACGCGCCCGCGGCGCCGAGGCAGGCGCGACCGGGGGTGCGTCGATTTTGTCGAGCGAGGTCATGGCCTGGAATTAACACCGGCGAGAGCCGAAAAAATGACGAAGCTTATTGCCCGTCGCGTGCGGGCACGCGGGTAATTTTGGCGCCGAGCGCATTGAGCCGCTCGTCGATCCGTTCATAGCCGCGTTCGATCTGGTCGGCATTGTTGATGGTGGAGGTGCCTTCCGCGGCCACCGCCGCCAGCAGCATGGCCATGCCGGCGCGGATATCGGGCGACGTCATCGGCGCGCCGCGCAGCCGGCTCGGGCCCGCCACGATCGCGCGGTGCGGGTCGCACAGCACGATGCGCGCGCCCATCGAGATCAGCTTGTCGACAAAGAACATCCGCGATTCGAACATTTTTTCGAACATCAGGATGACGCCGTCGCATTGCGTTGCGGTGACGATCGCGATCGACATCAGGTCGGCGGGAAAGGCCGGCCAAGGCTGGTCTTCGAGTTTAGGCACATGGCCGCCGAAATCGTCGTGGATCTTCATGGTTTGGCCGGACGGCACCACGAGGTCGTCGCCTTCGACACCGCAGACGATGCCGAGCCGCTCGAAACCCATCCGGATTGAGCGCAGATGCTCGATGCCGGCCCGCGCAATGCGCAGCGGCGAGCGTGTCACCGCGGCGAGCCCGATCAGCGAGCCGACCTCGATATGATCGGGCTGGATCGCATAGCTGGTGCCGCCCAGCGTTGCCGGTCCGTGGATGATGATGGTGTTGGTGCCGATGCCCTCGATCTTGGCCCCGAGCGCCACCAGGAAGTTGGCGAGGTCCTGCACATGCGGCTCCGAGGCGGCGTTGCGCAAGTACGTCGTGCCGTGGGCACCGACTGCGGCAACCAGAGCGTTTTCGGTCGCGGTGACGCTGGGCTCGTCGAGGAAGACGTCGGCGCCCTTCAGCCGGGAGGCGCGGAATTCCAGCCGGTGCGTCGCCGTGACGGTGGCACCCAGCTGCTCGAACGCCAGAAAATGGGGGTCGAGACGGCGCCGGCCGATGACGTCGCCGCCGGGAGGCGGCAGCGCCACCTCGCCGCAGCGCGCCAGCAGCGGCCCCGCCAGCAGGATCGAGGCGCGGATGCGCGCGCAGAGTTCGGGATCGAGATCGGCGGCGCGGATATTCTTGGCGTGGATTTTCAGCGTATTGCGCGCTTCCCACTCGGCGGACGCGCCGACCGAGCGGATCAGTTCGACCAGCGTCTCGGTATCGCGAATCCGGGGAACGTTCTCCAGCGTGACCGGATGATCGGTCAAAAGCGCCGCCGCGATGATCGGCAGCGCGGCGTTCTTGTTGCCCGACGGCTCGATCGTGCCCGCAAGCCGGTGGCCGCCTTCAACGATGTATTGAATCGGCGCCACTGGAACTCCGTGCCCTACACGTCAACGTTGGCGCTGAGCGAATTATCCTGGATGAACTCGCGGCGCGGCTCGACGACGTCGCCCATCAGCTTGGTGAAGATGTCGTCGGCCTCGTCGACCTCCTTGATCTTCACCTGCAGCAGCGAGCGCTCGTTGGTGTCGAGCGTGGTCTCCCACAACTGGCTTGGATTCATCTCGCCGAGACCTTTGTAGCGTTGCAGCGCCAC
>JACDAG010000725.1 GCA_013695565.1 Bradyrhizobium sp. | reverse complement strand
GGTCTATTTCGTCCGGCTCGCGGCGCGGGGGCGCAGGAACTGGCCGCGCTGGGTTCTGGCGGCGGCGCTGGTGCTGTCGGTGATTTCGCTGGTGCAGGTGATCGGCGTCAACGGCCTGCAACTCGACAGCGCCATCGAGGTGGTGTCCTGCGCGCTGACCGCGGCGGGGCTGTATTTTTCCTTCACCGGTGATGCCGTGGGCTGGTTCAACGCGTGAGCGCGTAGCTGCGTAAGGTGGGCAAAGGCGCGTTCTCGCGCCGTGCCCACCAACGTCTTGCGACACTGTTTGTTGATCGCTGGTGGGCACGTGGAGCCTGTCATCGGGCGCGCATTCGCGCGACCTGGTGGCTTTGCCCACCCTACGTGATAAACTTTACCTCATGGAATGGACCGACGAAGGCATCGTGCTGGGGGTGCGGCGGCATGGCGAATCCTCCGCCATTGTCGAACTGCTGACGCGCAGCCATGGCCGGCATCTCGGCCTCGTGCGCGGTGGTGCCAGCAAGCGGATGCGGCCGCTGCTGCAACCCGGCAACAGCGTCACCACGGTGTGGCGGGCCCGGCTCGACGAGCATCTCGGGTATTACGCCATTGAGGGCACGCGGCTGCGCGCGGCGACCTTGCTTGGGTCGGCGCATGCGACCTATGGCGTCACCCATTTGGCCTCGCTGGTGCGGCTGCTGCCGGAACGCGATCCGCACGAGGACATCTACGAGATGTTCGAGCGCACGCTGGACGATTTCGACGATGTCGGAGGTGCTGCGGCGCATCTGATCCGGTTCGAGCTCGCGATGCTGGCCGAACTCGGCTTCGGCCTCGATCTGGAAAATTGCGCGGCGACCGGCGCCACCACGGAGCTGATTTACGTATCGCCGAAATCCGGTGGCGCGGTATCGCGGCGGGCGGGTGAGCCGTACCACGACCGGCTGTTGCCGCTGCCTGCGTTTTTACGTGAAGGCGAGGGCGCTACAAATGGCTGGTCGGACCAGGACCTGCAGGACGGTTTTCGGCTGACCGGCATGTTCCTGCTCCGCCACGTGCTGGAGCCGCGCGGGCAGGGCCATTCCGACGCCCGCGACGGCTTCATCAATGCGGTGGCCAAATATCAGGCGCGAATCAGCTCGGCGGTGTGACGATCGGTTCTAGCCGTCGTCCCTGCGAAAGCAGGGGACCCATACGCCGTGGCTTATCGATACGAGCCGGAGCGTCAGGCTTTTTTCCCCAAAAACACCGGTGGTTATGGGTCCCTGCGCCCGTGCGCAATTGCGCGCCAGGCAGGGACGACACCACCCCGATTCGCGGCTTGCCCGATTCAGCCCAAAAGTTTAACCCCTCCCCATGGGAAAACGAACGCTACCGCCGGAAGAGCCGGCCGAAATCCATGAAGTGATGCTGCGGGATGCGCTGGAAGAGCGCTATCTCGCCTATGCGCTTTCGACCATCATGCACCGTGCGCTGCCGGATGCCCGCGACGGTCTGAAGCCGGTGCACCGGCGTATCCTCTACGGCATGCGGCTGCTGCGGCTCGATCCCGGCACGGCGTTCAAGAAGTCGGCCAAGATCGTCGGCGACGTGATGGGCTCGTTCCATCCACACGGCGATCAGTCGATCTACGACGCGCTGGTGCGCCTCGCCCAGGACTTCTCCTCGCGCTATCCGCTGGTCGACGGGCAGGGCAATTTCGGCAACATCGATGGCGATAATCCCGCCGCCTATCGTTACACTGAAGCGCGCATGACTGCGGTCGCGCAGTTGCTGCTGGAAGGCATCGACGAGGACGGCGTCGAATTCCGTCCCAATTACGACGGACAGACCAAAGAGCCGGTGGTGATGCCGGGCGGCTTCCCGAACCTGCTCGCCAACGGCTCCCAGGGCATCGCGGTCGGCATGGCGACCTCGATTCCGCCGCATAACGCGGCCGAGCTGTGCGATGCGGCGCTGCATCTGATCGACAAGCCCGACGCCAAATCGAAGGCGCTGCTGAAATGGGTCAAGGGGCCGGATTTTCCGACCGGCGGCATCGTCGTCGATTCCAAGGAAGCGATCGCCGAAGCCTATATGACCGGGCGCGGCTCGTTCCGCACCCGCGCACGATGGACTCAGGAAGAGGGCGCGCGCGGCACCTGGGTCGTGGTGATCACCGAAATCCCGTGGCTGGTACGCAAGTCCGGCCTGGTGGCGAAGATTGCCGACTTGCTCAACGACAAGAAATTGCCGCTGGTCGGCGACGTCAGGGACGAATCCGCCGAAGACATCCGCCTCGTCATCGAGCCGAAATCGCGCGCCGTCGATCCCGAATTGATGATGGAATCGCTGTTCCGGCTCACCGAGCTCGAAAGCAATATATCGCTGAACCTCAACGTGCTGCTCAAGGGCCGCATCCCGAAGGTGGTTGGGCTCGTCGAATGCCTGCGCGAATGGCTCGATCATCTGCGCGACGTGCTATTGCGCCGCTCGAACTACCGCAAGACTCAGATCGAGAACCGGTTGGAAATTCTCGGTGGCTATCTGATTGCGTATCTGAATATCGACAAGGTGATCAAGATCATCCGCACCGAGGATGAGCCAAAGCAGGAGTTGATGAAGGCGTTCAAGCTCACTGAAGTCCAGGCCGACGCTATCCTCGACATGCGGCTGCGCCGCTTGCGCAAGCTCGAGGAATTCGAGATCCGCACTGAAGACAAGAACCTTCGCAACGAATTGAAAGGCATCAAGTCGCTGCTCGGCTCCGAGGCCGAACAATGGTCCAAGATCGGCGATCAGGTTCGCAAGGTGCGTGACCTGTTTGGCCCGAAGACGCCGCTCGGCAAACGCCGCACCACGTTCGCGGACGCGCCCGAGCATGATCTTTCCGCGATCGAAGAAGCTTTCGTCGAACGCGAGCCGTGCACGGTTGTTATCTCCGAAAAGGGCTGGGTGCGCACGCTGAAAGGCCATGTCACTGATCACTCGGGTCTTGCCTTCAAGACCGACGATAAGCTCGACCACGCGTTTCTTGCCGAGACCACCTCGAAGCTGCTGGTGTTCGCGACCAACGGAAAATTCTATTCGCTCGACGTCGCAAAATTGCCGGGCGGCCGTGGCCATGGCGAGGCGATCCGCATGTTCATCGACATGGAGCCGGAAACCGCGATCGTGTCGCTGTTCGTCAATAAAGGTGGCCGCAAATTCCTGATCGCGAGCCTCGAAGGGCAGGGCTTTGTCGTCAGCGAAGACGATTGCGTCGGCAATACCCGCAAGGGCAAGCAGGTGCTCAACGTCGAAATGCCGAACGAGGCCTGCGCGATCACGACCGTGGCCGGCGACACCGTCGCCGTGATCGGCACCAACCACAAGATGGTGCTGTTCCCGCTCGATCAGGTGCCGGAGATGGCGCGGGGCCGCGGTGTGCGGCTGCAGAAATACACCAGCGCCAATCTGTCCGATGTCGCCGTCTTCGATTCCAAGGCGGGGCTGAACTGGAAGGACTCCGCCGGCCGCGACCAGAGCATGAGCTGGAAAGAAATGGCCGACTGGCGCGGCAACCGCGCCGACGCCGGCCGCCTCGCGCATGGTTTGCCGAAGTCGAACAAGTTTTTGCGGGGTGTGGAGTAGGGACGAGATGGTGGCACGCTTTTGCTTTGCCCACCCTACGAGTCTCGCCTGTAATAGTATTCGAAATTCTACCCGCTATATAAATCGCCGTCGAAATATATCGAGGCGGAATGGCGCACGATCACTCTCGTCACAATCATTCCCACGGGCACGATCATTCCCATGATCATGCCGGGCACAGCCATGCGCCCGACAATTTCGGATGGGCATTTGCGATCGGCGCGTCGCTCAATGCGGCCTTCGTCGCCGCCGAGCTGGTGTTCGGCTATGCCGCCAATTCGCTGGCGCTGATTTCGGACGCGGTTCACAATCTCTCCGACGTGATCGCGCTGCTGCTGGCCTGGGGTGCGGCGTGGCTGGCGCAAAAGCAGCCGACGCAGCAGTATACCTATGGCTACCGGCGGGCCTCGATCCTCGCAGCGCTGTTCAATGCCGGTCTTCTGCTGGTCGCCGTCGGCGGCATCATCGTCGAGGCCATCAACCGCCTGCAGGAGCCTGCGCCCGTGGCCGGCTGGACGGTCGTGGTGGTTGCAGCCCTCGGCATCGCCATCAATGGCGGGACGGCATTGTTGTTCATGCGCGGCCGCCATGGCGACCTCAATATTCGCGGCGCCTATCTGCACATGGCCGCCGACGCCGGCGTTTCCTTCGGCGTGGTGATCGCAGCCCTTGTCATCATGCTGACGGGATGGCTGTGGATCGATCCCGCGATCAGCCTCGTGATATCAGCCGTGGTGCTGGCGAGCGGGTGGGGTCTCGCGCGTGACAGCGTCAATCTCGCGCTCGACGGCGTGCCGCGCGGCATCGAGCTTTCGCAGGTGAGGGACTATCTCCGCGCACTCGACGGTGTCTCGGAGGTGCATGACCTCCACATCTGGGCCATGAGCACCAACGAGACCGCGCTGACGGCGCACCTGGTGCGGCCGGATGGCACCAGCGACACCTTCCTGCATCGGGTCTGCGAGGAGCTTTCGCACCGGTTCAACATTCACCACGCCACGCTGCAGATCGAGTCCAGCGGCGAGGTATGCAAGCTTGCACCGGCGGAACGGGTGTAGCTCGGTTGTTGTCGGGCACCGGTCGGAAATTGAAAGTGCACTGCTTGCGAATTGCTCAGGGGTCCGTCAGGATCAAACTACGCGCCGAAAGACGCTGAACTGGAAATGCTGTTGCGGGCCCCACGGCGTAGCGTGATCGCTGCGGCCGCTCTGGAGCAGCATGAATCCCGGTCCAAGGGTCTGCCCGAGGCGGGCAGCATCGTAACGCATGACCGGCAGGCCGCTGCATTTCTCGGGTCCATCCAGTGAAGGTGGCGATGATGACGTGGCCGTCGATCTTCAGGCCTTGCCTGAGGCGCGCGATATAGGCATCGCGGTCACGCTCCTCGGTGAGGAAGTGGAACGCTGCCCGGTCATGCCAGAGATCATAGGTTCGGGACGGCTCCCACGTCGTGACGTCGGCGACGAACCAACGTGCCGGCCTGCGCGTTCGCCAAGGCGCGCCTTGGCGGCTTCCAATGCCGCCGCGGATAGATCGAGCAAGGAGATATCGCGAAATCCTTGATCGACGAGATGATCGACCAGACGTGACGCGCCGCCGCCGATGTCGATGATCGCTGCGTCAGGCGGCGTATCGAGCTCCGCGATCAGTGCCAGCGACGGGGCAGGGCTCTCCTGAAACCAGCTGACTTCGTTCTCGCTTTTGCTGGTGTAGACGTTTTGCCAATGCGCCTGACGGCTCTCATTCTGCATCGCGTTTTCCTCGGCGTGCTTTGTTTCCTTCAATCGCTTACTTCGTTTTCTGCATCTTCGTGACGGTGAAGCCTGCATCGGCGTTCTCAGCTTCGAATTTGACCTTGTCGCCGACCGCGACCTGCTTGAGCATATTGGGATCCTTGACGCGGAATACCATCGTCATTCCCTCGTCCATTCCGAGGTTTTTGATTGGGCCGTGCTTCAGCGTGATCTTGCCGGCGCCCTCGTCGATCTTCCTGACCTCGCCAATGATGGATATATCCTGTGCAAGGCCGGCGGCATTTGTGAGCGCAAGCGCGAGCACCGCGCTTGCTGCAGTCGAGATGAAATTCTTCATGGTCTTTCCCTGTTCTTGTCGGATTACTTGACGGCGATGCGTCCGGTCATGCCGTACTCCCGATGATTGGGGATAAGGCAGGAGTATTCGAACGTGCCGGCTTTGGTGAATTTCCAGAGGATTTCCGCCGATTTCTTCGGCGCAAGACGTACGCCGTTTGGATCGTCATGCTCCATCTTGGGGTTTTTCTTCATCGCTTCCGCGTGCTTCAGATTGTCCTCCGTGCTGGCAAGAAGGAACTCGTGGTCCTCGGTGCCGGCGTTGCGGATGACGAACCGGATTTGCTCGCCGCGTTTGACCTGGATGCGGGATGGCGTGAATTCCATCTCGCTCATGGTGACCTCGATGGTGCGTGAAGGCTTGCTCGCGTTACCGGGCTCTCCGGCCGAATAGGTTTCGTGGCTGTGCTGCTCGTGGCCGAATGCGGACGCCGCCGAGAGTGCAATGAGCGCGATGCTGATAGTGGTCAGATGATTCATGATTTTTCCTTGTGATCGTGGGTCGAAATAGGAGCTGTGGTCCGCCGCTACATCTTCATCCCTTTCATGTTCACTGGTTTCGCTCCCTTTTTGTCGTTTGCGACCGGCCGCTCTTGCCGCGGCGGCTCCACTGCAGGCACCTCGATTTCGTAGGCCACGGTGCCGGCGGGATGCTTGTACGGGCCGGGGTCGCGGTAATCATCGCGCCCGAGGCCCTCCCGGATCTTCATCACGGTAAACATTCCGCCCATTTCGATCGGGCCGAATTGCCCGGTCCCCGTCATCATCGGTAACGTATTGTCGGGCGCCGGCATTTCCATCCCGCCCATCGCCATGCCGGTCGATCCCATGACCATCGCGTCGGGCGCCAGCTTTCCAACCGCTTTCGCGAGGTCTTTCTTCGACACGCCAATCAGGTTGGTCATGTCGTGTCCCATCGCGTTCATGGTGTGATGCGATTTGTGACAGTGAAACGCCCAGTCGCCCGGATTGTCGGCTACGAAGTCGAACGCGCGGACTGCGCCGACCGGAACATCCATCGTCACTTCAGGCCATTGCGCGCTCTGCTGTACCCAACCCCCGTCGGTACAGCTCACCGCGAAGGTGTGACCGTGCAGGTGAATCGGATGGTTCGTCATGGTGAGGTTTCCGACTCTCACCCGGACGTGATCGCCCAGGCGGACCGGCAGCGGATCGATGCCGGGGAACACGCGGCTGTTCCATGTCCACATGTTGAAATTCGTCATCTCGTTGACCTTCGGCAAGTAGGTGCCCGGATCGATCAGGTAGCTGCTCATCACAAAAACGAAATCGCGGTCGACCGGCCGGAACGCGACGTCGCGCGGATGGACAACGATCATGCCCATCATGCCCATGGCCATCTGCACCATCTCGTCGGAGTGCGGGTGGTACATGAAAGTGCCGCTGTGCCTGAGAGCGAACTCGTAGACGAATGTCTTGCCGGGTTTGATGTGAGGCTGCGAGAGGCCTCCGACGCCGTCCATACCGCTCGGAAGGATCATGCCGTGCCAATGCACCGTCGTGTGTTCTGGCAGCTTGTTGGTGACGAAGATTCGAATCTTGTCACCCTCGACGGCCTCGATGGTAGGACCGGGCGATTGGCCGTTGTAGCCCCAGAGATGGGCTTTCATGCCGTCGGCGAATTCGCGCTCGACGGGTTCGGCGACGAGATGGAACTCCTTCACCCCGTTGTTCATGCGGAACGGAAGCGACCATCCGTTCAGCGTTACCACCGGGTTATAGTCCGGGCCTGACGTCGGCATCAGAGGCGGCTGGGTCGTCGCGTCTTCCATGATCGGGGCTTCCGGCAAGGCCATCGCGGAGGTCTTCGACCATGCGGCCACTCCGGCCAGAGCCGCGCCGGCGCCAATGAATTGTCGTCTTGAAAACATGGGGGCTCCTTTGAACTAGTCG
>JACDAG010000709.1 GCA_013695565.1 Bradyrhizobium sp. | reverse complement strand
ATCTCGCGCAGCACCGCCAGCGAGGCGTCGCGCATGATCTGGTATTCCTTGTCGGTCAGCGTCAGGGCCGGCGCCACCGTGATGGAATCGCCGGTATGCACGCCCATCGGATCGAGGTTCTCGATCGAGCAGATGATGATGCAATTGTCTTTCTTGTCACGCACCACCTCCATCTCGAACTCTTTCCAGCCGAGAACGGATTCCTCGATCAGGACTTCGTCGGTGGGGGAGGCGTCGATGCCGCGTTCCACGATCTCGATGAACTCGGCCTTGGTGTAGGCGATGCCGCCGCCGGTGCCGCCCATGGTGAAGGAGGGGCGGATGATAGCGGGCAGGCCGATATCGTCGAGCGCGCGCAGCGCGTCGGGCAAGTTCTTGGTCTGGATCGAGCGCGGTGTTTCCAGGCCGATCTTAGTCATGGCCTCGCGGAAACGGCCGCGGTCTTCGGCCTTGTCGATGGCGTCGGCGGTGGCGCCGATCATCTCGATATCGAATTTGGCCAGCGTGCCCTGCTTGCGGAGCGACAGCGCGCAGTTCAGCGCGGTCTGGCCGCCCATGGTCGGCAGCAGCGCGAAGCCGCCGGGAATGACGTAGCGCTCTTTTTCGATGATCTTGGCGACGATTTCGGGCGTAATCGGCTCGATATAGGTCGCATCCGCCAGTTCCGGGTCGGTCATGATCGTGGCCGGATTGGAATTGACCAGGACAATCCGGTAGCCTTCTTCCTTCAGCGTCTTCACCGCCTGGGTGCCCGAATAGTCGAACTCGCAGGCCTGGCCGATCACGATGGGACCGGCGCCGATGATCAGGATGGTGGAGATGTCGGTTCTTTTGGGCATCAGGTCTCGCGAACTGGAATTTGGGCACAAAAAAAGGGCGCGCGTGCTGCGCGTCCCTTGAGCCAAGAGCGCGGGTTACCCTCGCGCGCGGGGGTCTTTAGACCAGATTCCACACCCGCGAAACCCCGAAAAATGACCCATCAACCGGCAATTTCCCGCCTTCGCTCTCCGAGCTACGGCGTGGCAAGGGCCTTGAGGGTGGGGTGGGGTGGGCTGGCTTGCCTAGCCGAAGCTGCGTTAGCAGCGAAGGCTGGAGGCCCGGCCTGGATTTGAACCAGGATAAAGAACGATGCACCGTTCCCGCGTCGACACTTCCGCCACCGGGCCGCAGCGATTATTCCCGATCACGGGAGGGTGAACCACGCTTCCTGCTTATTAACCTTAACCGGCCGCGCGCCGGGTGTGGGCAGCGGTTCGCGTCGAAAAGGCGCTACCGCACCAAGGGATGCCGCGCCACGAAGGTCATTCGCCAGGGATTGTGGCCGATATTGTTGGGGGCGCGCGAGGCGGTGAAGCCGGCGCGCCCGAGCTTCGCGGTCATCTCGCTTTCGCTGTAGCGCTGCAGGCCGACGCGGGTGCGCAATTGCCGGTAATCCGACAGCGCGGTAGAGGCGAGGCCGTACAGCGCGTCCGTCAGGAAGCCGTGGGAGCTTGCGAATTTCAACAGCGCCAGCACGTCTCTGGCCATACCGACCTCGGGCCGCAGGATATCGCCCACCACCAGTCGCCCGCTTGGCTTCAACAGCCGGCGAATGACCATGAAGGCGGAATCCAGTTCTTCCTGCGTCATGTACTGCGCCACCGAATTCATGATGACGAGATCGATCGACCTCTCGTCCATCTTGCGCAGATCATCCAGCGAGCGGACGCGGATTTTCGTGTTCGGCGCAAAGCGCGCGATCAGCCGGCCGCGGACCCCGGGGGCCGGTTCGGCGAGATAGAGTTTTGCGCAGGCGTCCGCCACCTTGGCCGCGGACAGCGCTTCGCCGCAGGCATAGTCCAGCACGACGGTGTCAGGCGACGAGATGTAGCCGATGATGTCGCGCGCGATGATCTGGAAATGCAGGTCGCGATGCAGCTTGCTCGCATAGATCGTATGCGTGGAATCGTAATAGTCGATCCATTCGTCCATCGGGGCTGCATCCGGCAAAACAGGGTTCCGGCGCGGGAACCGCCGGGAAACTGACGCGTTAGGGTGTTCGACGGCCAATGTCCATTGCCGCCGGTGTCCGGT
>JACDAG010000698.1 GCA_013695565.1 Bradyrhizobium sp. | reverse complement strand
GAATAATGGACGCAAAAATCGGTGGCGAGCCCGGCCAGGAAGACGCGTTGCAAACCGCGGTCACGCAAATAACCGGCCAGACCAGTAGGTGTGCGCCGATCGTTTTCAAAAAACGCCGAGTACGAATCGATTTCAGGACGGAAGCCCTTCCGGATAATCAGCTCTGCCCGGTCGATCGCCAGTTCAGGATGAAACGCCGCGCCGGCGGTGCCCTGGAGGCAATGATCGGGCCACAGGGTTTGCTGGCCATAGGGCATCGCGACGCTTTCGAAGGGCTTCGCGCCCGGGTGCGATGTCACGAAAGAACTGTGGCCTGACGGATGCCAGTCCTGGGTCAGCACCACATGGTCGAAGCGTTCGGCAAGACGATTAATGACCGGCACCACGGCATCGCCGTCGGCGACGGCTAGCGTCCCGCCGGGACAGAAATCGTTCTGCACATCGATTATCAGCAACAAATCATTGTTGCCCGGCCGGATCTGCATTCTGGACCAGTCTTTATCTTGGTCATGGTAGCCCAAGACCGCAGCTTGCCAGAGTGATCTGCGATGTAAAGCGCAAGTCACTGCGCACGGCAGCGAGTTACACCCATTCTGCGAAAGCATAACTCTGAGGGCCCGAAGTCTAGCCTCTCGTGCCCTACCCGCTCCGCGTCCCCGTTGCCTGCGGCCGGACAGAGAGACTACTCATCGCTCGTGGCGCAGACAACGCCTTGTTGCTTCCGTCACTTGCGGCGGGAACATTTTCCTTTGCCAGATCTTACGGCCTGCTCATGCGTCCGCATGCCCAGCGAACCGAAGCGCAGATTCCCGCACAATCTCGATGCTCGCGCGTTGGTCGCTTCCTGCGAGGGAGTCCTTCTGCGGCATTGCGTCCGGTTTGACATGTTATAACATTTGAGCAAATGTCCTAACTTAACCGGCCAAAGCCGGAGCCAAGGGAGGACGGAAATGAAGTCATTCAGGCCAACACGGCGGACTTTCCTCAAGACGGGCACGGCAGCGGCAGCATTGATCGGCTTCGGCCCCGCGGTGCTGCGGCAGGCAGCGGCGCAGGAGGCCGATCTCGCGCCCTACAAGGCGGCCAAGATCGACTGGCAGCAGGCTTCCGGCGAAACCATCACGGTTGCGGTCATCCCGGCGAGCTATTTTGAAAACCTGATCACGGTCGCGCCGCAGTTCAAGGCACTCACCGGCATCGACGTTCGCTTCGAGAAGATTCCGCCTGCACAGATCCGGCAGAAGGCCGTCATCGACCTCACCTCGAAGACCGGCACCTACGCGACGCACGCCGCCGATCCCATGTACTATTCGCTCTATGCCGCGAACAAATGGGTCGAGCCGCTCGACAGCTTCCTCAACGACAAATCGCTGACCGATCCCGACTGGTTCAAGTTCGACGATATCATTCCGGCGTGGCGCGCCGCCGACAGTGTCGATGGCAAGCTCTATGGCGTGCCTTACGACGGCGAGGTGACCATCCAAGTCTACCGCAAGGATCTCTACGATGCGAAGGGCCTGAAACCCGCCGATGATCTGGCGACGTTCGTCTCCAACGCCGCCGCGCTGAACACGCCGAACGATCGCGTCTGGGGAACGGCGCTTCGCGGTGTCGCCGGTGCCGGCCAGAACATGTACATCTACCCCTCGATCTTCCGCGAGTTCGGCGGCGAATGGTTCAAGGGCGGCAAGCTTACGGTGAACGGCCCCGAGGCCGAACAAGCGCTCACCTGGTACGTCGATCTCATGCGCAAGTCCGCGCCGACGGCGGCGGCCAACTGGAACTGGCCCGATATCGCGGATGCGTTCTCGCAGGGCACACTGGCAAGCTACATCGACGCGCACTCCTCGGCTTCCGTGGTCAACAACCCCGAGAAATCGAAGGTGATCGGCAAGGTCGCCTATGCCCGTTGGCCCAAAGGCCCCACCGGCAAGCGCGTGAGTTCGATCTGGAACTGGGGTTTCCCGATCAACGCCGCGCAGACTGAAAAGAAGAAGAAGGCGACCTGGCTGTTCATCCAGTGGGCGGCGAGCGCGGAAACCCAGGCACGCACGGCGCATCGGTTCGCCGGGCCCACCAAGCGCTCGGGCGTCAACCGGACCTCGATCTGGAAGGACCCGGAATACGTCAAGCTGATGAACGGCTTTGGCGATAATTTCGTCGAGGCGACGATGGCCAGCCTGCAGGGTGATACCGATGTCGACTGGCGTCCACGGGTGCCGCAATGGCCGGCGATCGGCGACACCATGGCGACCGCCATCCAGTCGGCGCTATCGGGTCAGGCCACCGTCAAGGCCGCGCTCGACGACGCGCAGCGCCGCGTCGAACCGATGATGCGGGGCTGACCGGGTGAAGCCGGCAACCGCGACGGCAGGCATTGCGACCGGGACCGCCTCTGGCGATCTCGGCCGCGTGCTGGCGCAACGCGAGCGCCGGTTCGCGGCCGCCTTGCTGGCGCCGGCGTTCCTGGCGTTAATGGCAACGACGACGTTTCCGCTACTATTCCTGATCGGAACCAGCGCGTTCCGGATGGATCTCGCGATGCCGTTTGCCGACGGCTTTGTCGGGCTGGAGAACTATCGTGCGCTGCTGACCGACGACCGCTTCTGGTCGTCGCTGCTGGTCAGCCTCGTCTACACCGGCTCCACCGTCGTGCTGCAGGTCGCGCTCGGATTGGCGCTGGCGCTGCTGGTGATGGACATGAAACACGGCCAGGGCTGGTTTCGGGTCGTCGCCACCCTGCCGG
>JACDAG010000692.1 GCA_013695565.1 Bradyrhizobium sp. | reverse complement strand
TGGAAGTGATAGTCGTGGCCGTACATCGGCCGTACCTTGGACAGCCAGCTGCGGTCGCCCTTGGCTTCGCGGCACAGTGCCTTCTTGATCGCGGCATTGACGAAGATGCGCTGCACGGTCGGCTCCTTCGCGGCGTCGCGGATCACCGCGAGATGGTTCGGCGTCCAGGCGCCCGGATCGATGTCGAGGCGGTCAGAACGCACCATCATGACCGCGGACATTTCCTCGCGCTCGTTGCGCGACAGCTGCCGGTTCGGCATCGGCGTCAGCCAGATGTCGGCGTCGAGCCCGACCTGATGGCTGGCGTGGCCGGTGAACATCGGGCCGCCGCGCGGTTGCGACATGTCGCCGATCAGGATGCCGGGCCAGCCGGCATCCTTGTGCGCCTTGGTCGCCAGCCGCTTCACCAGCGCGACCATGTCGGGATGGGCCCAGTAGCGATTGCGCGACAGCCGCATCACCTGCCAGGTGTCGCCATTGATCGGCAGTCCCTCGGCACCCGCGATGCAGCCATGGGCGTAGAAGCCGAGCACCCGTGTCGGCATCGCCGCCGGCAACACCTTGCGGCCGAACAATTCCTTGGCGCCGATCTTGGGATCGTTGGGGTTGGCCAGCGGCGGCAGCGCCTTGGGGTCGACGGTGCCTTTGTCCTGCGCCCATGCGGCGGAGGCATTGGCGAAGCCCATCGAGATCAGGAGGGGTATCAGAATCAGGCGGGATATCATCGGATCACTCTAGAGCCTTTTCCGTTTCGATTGAATCGAAACGGGGCTCTAGATTCCTTGTTTTGACACGTTTTCTTAGCGCGAACCGGATCCACTTCGCTGGAAAACGCTATAGCTGCCCAAAACCTAACATGGAATCGGCAGCGCGAGACAAGCGCTGCAATCGCAATTGCTTGATCTCCCACAGCATCCGCGCACGGCATTTGACACTTTGCGGCCGCGATTTTCATGTCGGCATTGGCGTCAGGTCCGGCGCGCGCCGGTGTCGTGGTTCAGATCGACAAATCATCCCGGCGCAACGGCTCGCGCAATACGCGGATCGAGATCGACTAGAGTAGGTGGGCAAAGGCGCTCTTGCGCCGTGCCCACCATCTATCAAGACCATTGCTTTGAAGGGTGGGCACGCTTCGCTTCGCCCACCCTACGACCCTACTGCAGCTCGATATTGGCCGACTTGATCACCGCGGCCCATCGATCGACTTCCTCCCGCATATAGCTGGACGTCTTCTCGATCGAGCCGCCGAAAATCTCGGCGGATAGTTTCCGCAACTGTTCCTGCACCTCGGGCTGACGCAACACCTCGTTGACATCGGCGTTGATCTTGTCGGCGATGTTCCTGGGCGTGTTGGGCGGCGCCACGATGCCATACCATGCGACCGCCTCGAATCCCGCCAGCGTTTCGGCGATCGTGGGTACGTCAGGCAGCGCCGGCAGACGGCGGGGCGAGGCCACCGCCAGCAATTTCAGCTTGCCGGCCTGAACCAGCGGCAGCGAGACACCGAGATTGTCGAACATCACGTCGACGTCGCCTGCGACCAGGCCCTGCAACGCCGGCGCCGAGCCGCGGTAGGGAATATGGCGCAGCTTCACCTTGGTCATCAGCTGAAACAGCTCCGACGTCAGATGCGAGGTTGTGCCGTTGCCCTGTGTGGCGCAGATCAGTTTGTCGGGATTGCTTCGCAGATATTCGATGAATTCGGCGAGGTTCGACGCCTTGACCTTGTCCGGATTGACGATCAGCGCGTTCGGTACCTGCGCCATCACGATAATGGGCTCGAACCTGGTCGGATCGAAGCCGAGCTTCGGGTACAGATTCTGGTTGATCACAAGCGGCGGCGGCGGCGACGACAGCAAGGTGTAACCATCCGGCGCCGAACGATAGACCTGTTCCGAGCCGATATTTCCCGCCGCGCCTGTGCGGTTCTCGATGACAACAGGCTGGCCCCATTTGCGTGACAGCCATTCCCCGACAACCCGGGGTATCACATCGGCGGTTCCCCCGGCGGGAAAGGGAACGACGATCTTGACGGCGCGATCCGGGTAATCTCCGGCCAATGCCGGTGAGTGAGAATGCGCGGACAAAGCCAGCAGCAATGTCAGCACCGCCAAATGCCGGCCGTTCGGGGCCGGAGCCGCTAAGCCGTGCATTGAAAATGCTCCCGCTGTCGCTTCTGTTCCGCCGGTCTGCGCTGCCGGCGATGGCGCTTGGTGTTTCCTGCGCGGGAGGATAGCTTGAAACGCACAGGCTTTCGAAGCTTTTTCGGCTTCGGAACCAAAGGATAAGACGATGCAAGGCAAACGGCTCAGGGCAGTCATCGTCGGCGGCGGCATTGGCGGATTGTTCGCTGCAAACGCGCTGATCGCTCGTGGCCTCGATGTTGCCGTCTACGAACAGGCGCCTGCGCTCGGTGAAATCGGCGCCGGGGTATTTCTGACGCCAAACAGCGTGCGTCATTTGCAACGGGTAGGCTTCGGCGCGTCCGTAGAGAAATTTGGCGCGAGGGTCGGCACCGGCTCGCATTATTTCCGTCATGACGGTGTGCCCATTGCCCCCGTCCAGGTGACTGATACCGCAGGTTGGAACGCGACGTTCGGCATGCACCGCGCCGACCTGGTCGACATGCTGGCGGCGGCGCTGCCGCAAGGCGTGGTGCGCACGGGGCACCGCGGTGTCGGCTTCGAGCAAACCGGCGACGTCGCAAAGGTATCGTTCGCCAACGGGATGACGGCCGAAGGCGACATCGTCATTGCGGCGGATGGCATCCACTCCGAACTCCGGCCCCACGCGGCGCCGCCGTCGCGCCCGGTGTTTCATGGCTCCGTCGCCTATCGCGGCGTACTGCCGCATGACCTTATTCCGCACTGGCCGACGGATCGCTGGTTGATGTGGCTCGGCAAGGCAAAACACTTCCTCACCTTTCCGGTGCGATCAGGCGAACTCATCAACTATGTCGGCTTTGTGCCGGCGGACGCGGAGATGAAGGAATCATGGTCGGCGCCGGGTGATCCCGATGTGCTGCGCAGCGAATTCGAGGGCTGGGACCCGCGCATCGGCTCGCTGCTAGGCAAGGTCCAAAAGACATTTCGCTGGGCGCTATACGACCGCGAGCCGTTGCCAAATTGGACCAAGGGCAGGCTGACGCTGCTCGGCGATGCCGCGCACCCGATGCTTCCGCATCTCGGCCAGGGCGCCAACCAGTCGATCGAGGATGGCATGGCGCTGGCGACTATTCTGGCGCGTGCCGAGCCTGCCAACGTACCGGCAGCATTGCTGGCGTATGAGCGCCTGCGACGAGAGCGTGTGGCCGCGGTGCAGCGTGGCGCGCGCGAAAACGGCATGCGCTACGATTCCTCCTATGCTGATTTGGGCGTACGCGACGCCGAGATATCAGCGCATGCGGCATTTCGCCGTCGTCTCTACGACCATGACGTCGTACCGGAAGCGGAAGCTGCAGCCGCGGCGCTGGCGTAAATTAATCCTTCGATAACCGTGTCGATCCCCGGCGGAATTCCGGACATGGGGCCGCCGATCTTGCGCAAGCGACGATACTGCCTTGTGAATCTGCATTTGGGGTCGATCGGCCGGTGCGGTAGCGACTTGATGGGCACAACCCCGTCGTGAGTCGCTCCCTGATTCCGCAACCGTACAAATACCCACACCTCAATCGTTAATCTGTTCTGAACGCATCGGGTTCACAATCGCAACCCAGTGTTGCTGGGCCGTCATATCAACCGACGATTCAAGCCGGCAACTCCGGTTGACCATTGCTCCCGTCACGCCAAAGGACAATTCATATGCGAGCTTCTTCATTCAAAGCGTTTCCCGCTGTGTTGGCTGTTCTCCTCGCGACGGGCATTCCAGCATCCGCCGAAAACGGCGTGTCGCCCGACAAGATCGTGTTTGGCCAAGCCGCGGCGCTTGACGGTCCGGCCTCGGCTCTGGGCCTGGGCATGAAAATGGGACTGGAAGCTGCCTTCGCGGAAATCAACAAGGCCGGCGGCGTCAAGGGCCGCAAGCTCGAGCTCAAGAGCGTCGATGACGGCTATGAGCCGACCAAGTCGATCGAAGCGGCCAAGAAGCTGCTGGAGGAAGACAAGGTGTTCGCGCTTATCGGCGCTGTAGGCACCCCAACTTCGGCCGCGACCCATCCGATTTCGACCGCGGCAGGCGCGCCCTTCATCGGCGCTTTTACCGGCGTTGAGTTCCTGCGCGAGCCCTACAAGCCGCTGGTGATGAACATTCGCGCCAGCTACTTCCAGGAAACTGAAGCCATGGTCGAGCGTCTGACCAAGGACCTCGGCGCGACCAAGATCGCGATCATGTACCAGGACGACGCCTTCGGTCAGGCCGGCCTTGCCGGCGTCAAGAAAGCGCTCGACAAGCGGCAGATGCAGCTCGCCGGCGAAGGCACCTTCGAGCGGAACACGGTGGCCGTAAAAGCCGCGCTGCTGTCGATCAAGAAGGCCGAGCCCCAGGCCGTGATCATGATCAGCCCCTACAAGCCGGCGGCTGAGTTCATCAAGCTGGCCAAGTCGATCAAGCTCGACGCCACCTTCGTGAATATCTCGTTTGTCGGATCCGATGCGCTTGCCAAGGAGCTCGGTGCGGCGGGCGCCGGCGTCGTGATCACACAGGTCGTTCCGTTCCCGAAGGACGCCGCGATCCCGGTGGTCGGTCGTTACCAGGCTTCGCTCAAGGCCAGCGCTCCCGACGCGCAGCCGGGCTTCGTTTCGCTTGAGGGCTACCTTGTCGGCCGCGCGATCATCGCGGCACTCGAAAAGGTCGATGGCGACCTCACGCGGGAAGCGATGCTCGCGGCCGTGCAAAAGGCCGGCACCCTCGATCTCGGCGGCTTCAAGCTCTCCTACAGCCCCACCAGCAACCGCGGCTCGGATCAAGTGTTCCTGACCGTGATCCAGCCGGACGGCAGCTTCAAGGCGGTCGATCGCCTCGAGAAGTCCGGATCGTAAGCACAACAGGCCGCGAGCGCCGAGGCAACGCCCGGCTGCTCGCGGCACGATTTTGCCGTTGTTATTTGGAGTATTGCGATGAACGCTGGCATGTCGTGGTATCGCCTCGGCCTTCGCGGCCGGTTGTTTATGGCCTTTGGCGTCGTCGCGGCGCTCACCGTGCTGGCGAGCGGCAGCGCGATCATCTCCTACGACAGCCTCGGACGCTCGCTGGGCGCGATCGCCGAAAAGAGCCTCCCCGAGATCACGCGTGCATCCGAGGTCGTCAGGGCCGCCGGTGACGTCGCCGCCGCTGCGCCACGGCTTCTCGCCGCGACCGATCGGGCCGAGCGCGATCACGCCTCCAGAATTTTGACGGCTGCGCGCCACGACCTCAAGCAGAGCATCGGCGCGCTCTCCGCTGAGGACGTCGCGAAACTCAACAAGACCGCCGACCGCATCCTGGCCAATCTCGACCGGCTGGTGCAATCGGTCACGGAACGCCAGACTATTGCCGCTTCGCGCGATGCGCTGGTCGCGGGCTTGCGGAAGTCGCATCAGAAGCTCGCCGAAAAGCTCTCGCCGATGGCCGACGACGCCGGGTTCAGCTTGACGATGGGTCTGCAGACCGCGGCCGACAACAAGGACCTCGAGGTCGTTCAGAAGACGCTCTCGGCGCTGGCCGACAACGAGCTCGTCTCGCTGCAGGCCATCCTGGATTTGCGTGCGGAATCCAACCTGATGCTGGGAATCCTGGTCGAAGCGGCCGATTTGCCGTCCATCGATCTACTGCCGCCGGTCAAGGACCGGTTCACGGCGACCGCGGGCCGCCTTGGCAAGGCGGCCACCGCCTTCAAGAATCCCGAAGCCTCGAAACTCGTCGATGAGTTGGTCAAGACCGGCAAGGACAACGGCAATATTTTCGAGCTCAAGCAACGCGAGCTGGTTGCCGATAAGGCCGGCGCCAGCGTGGTGACGGAAAATCGCGCGCTGGCCCAGGAGTTCGAAAAGGAAGTCGCGAGCCTGAGAAAGCGCAGCGAGGCTGCTGCGGCCACGGCGGTTCGCGAATCGGAAGTGGAGATCGGGCAGGGCCGCATCATCCTGATCAGCCTTGCGCTCATCAGCCTCTTAACCGCGCTGGTCATTGGCTGGTACTATGTCGGACGTGGCGTCGTGCGCCGCCTGGTGCATCTGCAGAACAGCATGAAGTCGATTGCCGCAGGCGATCTGGCGACCAATATCGCGACCGGCGGTTCGGATGAAATCGCCGACATGGCCGGAGCGCTGCAGGTCTTCAAGGACAATATGCTGGAATCGAACCGGCTGCGCGCCGAACGGTCGGAAGCGGAAAAGCACGCGCGTGCGCAGCGAAAGGCGGAAATGCAGAAACTCGCTGCTGAATTCGAGGCGGCGGTCGGCGAGATCGTGCAGACGGTATCCTCGGCTTCGACCGAGCTGGAAGCATCGGCGACCAGTCTGACCAGAACCGCCGAAGAGACGCAGCAACTGTCCGGCAGGGTCGAGGCGGCGTCCGAGGAAGCCTCTTCGAACGTCAGGTCGGTGGCGGCAGCGACGGAAGAAATGACGGCATCGGTTGCCGAAATCAGCCGGCAAGTCCAGGAATCGAACCGGATCGCCAGCGAAGCCGTCAGTCAGGCAGAGGTGACCGACGCGCGCATCAACGAATTGTCGAAGGCCGCTTTGCGGATCGGCGACGTGGTCAATCTGATCACCACGATCGCCGAGCAGACCAACCTGCTGGCCCTGAACGCCACCATCGAGGCGGCGCGAGCGGGCGAATCCGGACGGGGCTTTGCGGTGGTCGCGCAGGAAGTGAAGGCGCTCGCGGCGCAGACCGCCGGCGCAACCAAGGAAATCAGCAGCCAGATTGCCGGGATGCAGGTGGCGACCCAGGAATCGGTTCAGGCGATCAAGCAGATCGGCGCCACCATCGGCCGGATTTCGCAGATCGCGGCGACGATCTCGACCTCCGTGGACCAGCAGGGTGGCGCCACGCAGGAGATCGCGCGCAACGTCGAGCAGGCCGCACTGGGCACCTCCGAGGTCGCCACCAACATTGTCGATGTGAACCAGGGGGCGCGCCGGACCGGCTCCGCTTCCGCGCAGGTTCTGTCCTCGGCCCAGTCGCTGTCCGGGGAGAGCAATCGCCTCAAGCTGGAAGTCGGCAAATTCCTCGACACGGTGCGTGCGGCCTGAGCCTCGAATTGACCGGCCGGGCGCCTGCGCGACGCGGCGATTCGCTGCCAGTTTAACCCTTCGATAACCCTGCCGATCGTTGGCGCATATTGATGCGCCAGCGCGAAAATTCGCGCATTCATTGTGCAGTCCCGGCGTGTCTCACTGGTCCTCAATGCGCCGGGGGCGATATTGCCGTGTGTATTTGCGTTCGGACTCGCGCGCCCGGCGCGGCGACACACGCATAGTGTGAGCGCGCCTTTCTTACAGGCACAAGCAGGTATGCGAACGAGTGGGACGATGCGGCAGGAGATACCAATTTTTCAGAGACTTATCGGACAACGTTGCACGCAGAATGCGAGTGAGGCGCGTAGCAATGCCGAAGATGAGGCCAATAAAAAACAACAGACCAACGCAGGTGGCGATCGCCCGGCTTTTCGGCCGGCCGGCAAAGCCCCATTCGACGCTGCCAAGCCGCCGCCGGCGCGCCGCCGTCGAGGCAGGCGAGATCGTGCGCACGCGCGCCGAAGCGGAGGCCGCGATTGTCGAGGCGCGCAAATCGCATGAGCGGCTGCGCGAGGCGATCGACATCCTGCCGCAGGGCATCGTGTTTCTCGACGCCGAAGGCCGCTATATTCTCTGGAACAAGAAGTACGCGGAGATCTACAACCGCAGCTCGGATCTGTTCAAGCCGGGAGCACGGCTGGAGGACACCATCCGCGTCGGTGTCGAGCGCGGCGATTATCCGGAAGCGATCGGCCGCGAGGAGCAATGGATCGCCGAGCGGCTCGCAAAACTCTATCAGCCCGGTACGCAGCACGAGCAGACGCTGGCCGACGGCCGCGTCGTCCTGATCGATGAGCGGTTGACTGAAGACGGCGGCATCATCGGCCTGCGGGTCGATATCACCGAGCTGAAACAGCGCGAGGCGTCGTTCCGCCTGCTGTTCGACAGCAATCCGGCGCCGATGATCGTCTGTTCGCTCGATGGCGAACACATTCTCGGCGTCAATGACGCCGCGATCGAGCATTATGGCTACAGCCGAGTCGAATTCGAAAGATTGACGATCCGCAGCCTGCAGGCGTTCGACACCGAACTGCCCTGGACGGGCAGCAATGACGAACAGACCGCCCGGACCTGGAAGCATGTCAGGGCCGATGGCGCCCTGATCGACCTGGCGATCTATTCGCGCCAGCTCGTCTACGGCGATCAACCCGCGATCCTGCTGGCGCTGATGGACATCACCGAACGCAAACGCGCCGAAGCCCGGCTCACCTTCATGGCCCAGCATGATGGCCTGACCGGGTTGCCGAACCGCACCCTGCTGCGCCAACAGATGGACGATCTGTTGCTGCACACGCGGCGCAGCGCCGAGAAGGTGACGGTGCTGGTGCTCGGCCTCGACAATTTCAAGGCGGTCAACGATACGCTCGGTCACGGCATTGGCGACAAGTTGCTGCGCGGCGTCGCCAAGCGGCTGCGGTCGACGCTGCGCGAGGAAGACGTGCTGGCGCGGCTCAACTCCGATGAATTTGCGATCGTTCAAAGCGGCGTAACACGTCCCGAGGACGCCGTGCTGCTGGCAAGGCGATTGGTGGAAGCGATCGGCGACCCTTATCTGCTCGACGGCCACTCAGTGGTGATCGGCGCCAGCATCGGTATTGCGATGTCGCCGGGCGATGGCGATGAATCCGAGAAACTCCTGAAAAACGCCGACATGGCGCTGTCGCGCGCCAAGAACGATTTTCGCGGTACTTTCAGCTTCTTCGAAGCCGAGATGGATGCGCGCGCCCAGACCCGTCGCAAGATCGAGATCGAACTGCGCGACGCGATTCAAAACGATGTGCTGCTGCCGCATTATCAGCCTCTGATCGACCTTGCGACCGGACGCATCACCGGCTTCGAAGCGCTGGTGCGCTGGCCGCACCCCGAACGCGGCATGATCTCGCCCGGCGATTTCATTCCCGTCGCCGAGGAAACCGGCCTGATCAGCGCCGTCGGCGGGCTGATGCTGCGCCGCGCCTGCATGGATGCGGCACATTGGCCGGACGACGTCCGCGTCGCCGTCAATCTGTCGCCGCTGCAATTCCGGGTCGGCAATCTGTTGTCGACGGTGATGGATACGCTGAAGCAAACCGGCCTCGCCGCCACGCGGCTCGAGCTCGAGATCACCGAGACGCTGGTGCTGGAAAAAAGCAGCCAGGTGCTGGCAACGCTGCACGCGCTGCGTTCGCTCGGCGTCCGCATCTCGATGGACGATTTCGGAACCGGCTATTCCAGCCTGAGCTATCTGCGGAGCTTTCCGTTCGACAAGATCAAGATCGACCAGTCGTTCGTGCGCGATCTCGGTTCCGACCGCGATGCGCAGGCGATCGTGCGTTCGATCATCAGCCTCGGCAAGGGGCTCGGCGTCACCATCACGGCGGAAGGCGTCGAGACCGAAGCCGAGTTGAGCTGCCTGCGCAACGAGGGCTGCCACGAAGGCCAGGGCTTCCTGTTCAGCCGCGCGCGGCCCAATGCCGAGATCGTCAGCCTGTTGCAGGCGCAACGCGGCGGGGATCCCGTGGGTACGGCGCTGGTGGCGTAAGGCTCACCTCTAACCACTCGTCATTGCGAGCGAAGCGAAGCAATCCATTCTTGCTTTGCGGGCCGATGGATTGCTTCGCTTGCGCTCGCAATGACGGCGCTGTTTGCCTTCGACCCCATGTCGCCGCGTAACCATACTTCGGTAGGGACCGAAGCATCGCGTGCTACACCCTTGCTATTGGTGACGGACTTTGCAGCAAAGGAAACGTGCGCGATGGCAGACAAGAGCTTCACACCCGCTGAACTGAACGATGGCTTTGTCGTTGCGATAGAGATCGACGCGAAGGTGGGCGAAGAGCAGGCCGTCGCGGATGCTCTGACGGCATTGATCGTCCCGACGATGGCGGAGCCGGGAGTAAAGCTGTTCCTGCCGTACCGTTCACCGACGGATCCGAAGGCGTTCTTTATATTCGAGCTGTACAGAAATGAAGCCGGGTGGGCCGAGCATCAAAGCACCGATCATTTCAAGACGTTCGTCGACACGATGTTGCCACGCATCGCCAGACGGGAACGCGCTCCCTTCGTGCCCTTTGTGCCCAACACGTAAGAAATCTCTCAGTCTTTGCGCGGCGATCCTATGGGTGGGGCGTTGGCGGCTTGAGGCCCGCGTCCAACCACTCGTCATGGCGAGGAGCGAAGCGACGAAGCAATCCATCCTTACTTCGTTGCGCGATAGATTGCTTCGCTTCGCTCGCAATGACGGCAGAAAGACTATTTCGCCGCGGCGCCCTTTCGCTTGCCCAGATGATAGGTCAGTGCCAGCGCCACGCAGTGGCGCAACACGGCTTCGGGGAGCGTCTGCCCGGCGTCGAGCAGGATGGCGCGGTTGCCGCTGTAGCGCAGTTCCGGATAGAGCTCGCGAAACGTCTCGACCAGATTGGTCTGGCAATGGAAGTAGACCGCGTATTGCCCGGGCTCAGGCTTGACCTGGTCGATCCGGATCGTGCTGCCGCTTTTGGTTACCGGGGTGAGATAGCTCGGTTGCCCCCATTTCAGCGTCTCTTCCAGCGCGCCGACACCCCGGGTCGCTTTTGCGGTGTCGAGGATCAACCGGCGCAGCGCCAGCAATCTGGCTTTGACCGGCTTGGGATAGGCGTCGAAGACGGCTTCGACGGCGGAAGCTGAGCTTTTCGCTGGCTGCTTCGTGACGTTGCTCCTGATCGCTCTCTTCATCTCACCCGTCCGCGAATTGCGCTACGCCGGAGAGATTAGAGTAGACGCTGCTCCGGTGGAAGCAGGCGTCACGCTGTCGGATCAGGCCGCGTCGCGCAGGCCCGCCAGGAACGTATCGACGCTGCCGGACAGAGCTTTGGCCTGCTGCCCAAGTTCGCCGGTGGCAGCGAGGACGTTGTCGGCGAGCGCGCGCGACTGGTCGGCGGACTGGCTTGCGCCGGTCACGTTGCTCGTGACCTCACTGGTACCGGTGGCTGCTTGCTGCACGCTGCGCGCGATCTCCCGCGTCGCCGAATCCTGCTGCTCCACGGCGGCGGCAATGGTGGTGGCGATGCCGGAGATCTCGCGGATGGTGTCGCTGATGCCACCGATCGCCGTTACGCATTCGCCGGTGGCGAACTGGATCGCGGCGACCTGTCCGGCGATCTCCTCGGTCGCCCTCGCGGTCTGGCTGGCGAGTTCTTTCACTTCAGAGGCGACTACCGCAAAACCCCGCCCGGCCTCGCCGGCGCGCGCGGCTTCGATCGTCGCATTCAGCGCCAGCAGATTGGTCTGGCTCGCGATCGCCCCGATCAGGCGAAGCACTTCACCGATTTTTTCGGCGGCGGAAGCAAGACTTCCGACCAGTTCGGTGGTTTCTCCGACCTTGACGACGGCGCTGTTGGCGACGTCGCTGGAATGGGTGACCTGACGGCCGATCTCGGCCACCGACGAAGCGAGTTCCTCGGTCGCGGCGGCGACCGTGTTGACGCTGGCTGAGGCCTCCTCAGAAGCCACGGCCGCGGCGGCGGCCCGTTCCGAGGTGCCGTTGACGCTGGAAGTGATTTCACCGGCGACGCGCTGCATGTCGGCGGTGGCCTGTGCGACCGCGGCGACGACGCCCTTGACGTCGGTCTCGAAACGATCGGCCATCTGGCGCTGCATGGCTTTCTTTTCGATCTCGGCCTGCTGCTTGGAAGCCTCCTGTGCCTCGCGCATGCTGCGCGCCTCGATCATGCTGCGGCGAAACACGTCGACCGCGCCCGCCATGGTGCCGAGTTCGTCGCGGCGCTCGCTGCCGGGTATTTTCACGTCAATATCGCCGCCGGAAAGGCGGTTCATGACCGCGGTGATGGCGGCCAGCGGACGCGACAGGCCGCGGCCGAGCAGGAACGCCAGCAGGATGGCGACGGCCAGGATCGCGGCCGTGCCGAGCAGCAGGTCGCGCTGGGCGCGGGTCGCGGCGGCCTCATATTCCGTGGTGTTCTTGATGACCTCGATCACCGCGATCGGCTGGCCGGCATAGTTCTTGACCTGGCCGACATAGAGCGCTGCGGGATGGCCGCCGATGCTGGCGTCGCGCTGCAACGCCATGCCGTCGAACACGCTCTTCACTTCGCTTTCCGTCGCAATCACGCTGTCGCCGAAGGTCGAGGAGAGCTTCCTGAAGGACTTGCCGTCGAACCAGTGCACGGCAAGGTCGATGCCGAACCGCTGCTTGGCACGATCGACGAATTCCTGGCCGAAGGTGACGCCGACATCGGTGACGGCGATGCTCTTGCCGTCGCGCATGATCGGCGTCATGGCGAAGATGCCGAGCGTATCGCGGCCTTGTTCCACGCCAACGATGGGTTTTCCGGTTTTGTTGGCCGTCACCACCGTAATGCGTCGCGCGGAAATGTCGTCGCCGAACGCCTTGGGATCGTGCAGGCGCAGGAAAATGGTCGCCGGTGGCAGGATCAGGTTCATCAGGGGCATGCCCTGCGCCTTCAGCGCTTTGTTCGCGTCCCCCAACAGCGCCGACAACGCAGGGCGGTCGCCCTTGGTGACGGCGTCGGCGACTTGCGGCAGGGCTGCCATCGCGGTGCTGACCGCGAGCGCGGCGCGGCCTTCATAGTCGAGAGCTGCGATCACGCTGTCATATTGCAGCTTGAGTTGCTGTTCCAGCGCCAGGCGCGTCAACGCGCGCTGCTGCAGGATCGAAAAGGTCCCGAGGATGCCGCAGGCGACAGCCACCGTCAGCGAGATGGCGAGGATCAGGCGGACGGCAATCGATCGAATTTTGAACATGAAAATACGGAAGCCCCAGCAGAGGAACGTTTCCGCGAAATTTTCATAGATTGTTTAACAACAGGGGCTTATCGCAGCTACGTATAAGTACGAGTGTCGCGGAGCATTTTACCGCGCCGTCGGAGGGGTGCCGAGATTGGCGAACAGGATCGCCTTGCCGGCGTCTTCGTAATGGGTATCGCGGGCCTGGATCTGCTGTGCGATGGCGTGCATGTCGCGAAAACGGCGTTCGAACTTGTTGGCGCTGAACACGGCGGTGGCGCCCGCCATGTGATAGGCAGTGTCGACCACCGAGGCCGCTTGATGGATGGTCCAGGTCGCGGCGATACGCAGCGCAATACGATGCTGTTCGGTGATGGCGTCGCCGCGCGACAGGTCGCGCCAAACCTCAGTGGCGGTGGTGTAGAGATAGGCGCGCGCGGCACGCAAGGTGGCTTCGGTCCGCCCGATCAGGCCCTGCACGGCATTGTTGTCGCGCATCGCCTTGAGGCCTTGCGGGGTCTTGCCGCGCGCCAGATCGGTCGCAGCATCCAGCGTCGCGCGCGCCACGCCGATCGAGGTCGCGGCAAAGCCCATGCTGAACACCATGTTGGTGGACATTTTGTAGAGCGGGCCTTTTTCGCGTAACGCCTTGGGATCGTCGCGCAGGGCGGCGAATTTGTCCGGAATGAAGAGGTTGTCGACCGAGTAGGAATCGGTGCCGGTGCCGCGCAGGCCGATCACGTCCCAGACGTCGTACATCGTGGCATCAGTCATCGGGAACAGGATGGTGCGGATTTCCGGCAAACCATCCGCCTTGCGCCGCTGGCTGCCGTCGGCCTCGACCACGCGGACATGGGCGCCGAGCCAGCTCGCCTGCCGCGAGCCTGAGGCAAAATCCCAGCGCGCGCTGGCCTTGTAGCCGCCGGGAACCACCTGCACTTCATGGTTGATCGCGCCCCAGGCGAGGATGCCGGGCGCGACATTGAAAATCTCATTGGCGGCATCGGCATCGAGATAGGCGGCGGTCATGGCGCAGACGCTGCACTGGCCGAGGCACCACGCGGTGGAAGCATCGGCCTTGGCGATCTCCTCCTGCATCTGCATGAAGATTTCGAGCGGCGCCTCGTTACCGCCGAGGCTCTGCGGCAACAGCGACCGGTAAAGCCCGTTCTCGATCAGGGCCGAGGTCACGGCCGGCGTCAGCCGCCGCGTTCGCTCGATCTCGTCGGCGTCGCGCGCGATCAGCGGCTGCAACGCACGCGCGCGCTCGACGAGGTCGAGACCGGGATGCCTGTTCATGCGTTTCCTCGCATTCTGTTATTTTGTTTGGCGCGAGGCATAATGGTGGCCCATCCGCCGCCATCGATCAAGACGGGCGGCGCAGGGCGCGCATTCTCAAGCTGCGACGCGCCGCAGATCGAGCGAAGGCTGTGGCGGCCGCTTGGGCGATGGAAAACTCAGCGCCACGGCAACGGCGGCAATTCCGATGGCGAAGGAGCCGACATAGAGCCAGTTATAGGCGTGGAAGGTGTCGAACACCCATCCGCCGGCCAACGGGCCCAGCGCCATGCCGAGGCTTGCGAAGGCGGAGACCGCGCCGAACACCGAGCCCATGATCCGCGCGCCGAAATATTCGCGCACCAGCACCGCGTAGAGCGGCATCACACCGCCATAGGCGAGCCCGAAAATAACCGACAGCGCATAGAACTCGCCGAGCTGGGCGACCGCGAGATAGGTCGCGACCGACATTGCCTGCACGAACAGTCCGCCGACCAGCACCGGCTTGGCGCCGAGGCGATCGGCCAAGACGCCGAGCAGCAGTCGGCCGCCTAACCCGGAGAAACCGGCAAGGCTATAGACGGTGACGGCGGTGAGCGGCGCGATGCCGCAGATCATCGCGTAGCTCACCATGTGGAAGATCGGGCCCGAATGCGCCGCGCAGCAGGCGAAATGCGCCAGCGCCAGCGTGATGAATTGCGGGGTCCGCAACGCCTGCCCGACGGTCCACTGCACTTCCGGTGCAGCGGCATCCCCGCTCGCAGGTGCTGGGGCCGGCGGCGCCGGACGCACCAGGAAAGATGCCGGAATCAACAGCGCCCAGGCAGCAATGCCGATCACCAGCATCGCCGTGCGCCAGTCATAGGCCGTGATCAGCCAGCTTGCGAACGGTGCGATCGTCAGCGGCGAAACGCCCATGCCGGCCGATACCAGTGCCACCGCAAGGCTGCGGCGATGTTCGATCCACGCGCTCGCCACCGCGACCATCGGCGCATAGAAGCTGCCTGCCGCGATCCCGATCAACACGCCGAAGAAGAACTGGAATTGCCAAAGACTCGTGGCCTGGCTCGCCCCGACCAGGCCGATGCCGAGCAGCACGGCGCCGGTCAAAACCACGATGCGGGTTCCGAACCGGTCGGACAGCGTGCCCCAGAAGAACGCGGCGAAACCCATGGCGAGGAAATCGATCGTCGCCGCCGCCGAGACGCCGCTGAGCGACCAGCCCGTATCCGCTGAAATAGGCTGCAGGAACACCGCCAGCGACAGCATCGTGCCGAAGCCGACGCAGGTCATCAGCGCCCCGGCGCCGACGACGATCCAGCCATAGGAGAAATTGGCGGGCTTGCTCATGCGTTTCCTCGCGCTTTTTGGATTTTATGGTTTGAGCGGGCCGATGGTGGCGTATCCCACACCAAAGGGCAAGATGGGGTAACGCAGCCGATCCTTGTCAGCGCGCGAGCCCGAGCACCAGAAGGAGTGCGCTGTCCAGTCTTTCGCAGGAGTCTGGGTCAAGCGTTCCTATGATCCGCTTGACCCGATCGTGCCGAAGCGTGTTGAGCTTGTCAGTCATGATCTGCGTGCGAACGAGTAAACCGTTATGGGCGGTCGGAGCGACGACGGGACGCATCAGATTGGCCGCATCGATATGCGACGACATTGGGCAAACAATCGTGGAAGACAAGGCGTCCAATTCATCGGCCTGAACGATGACGCCAGGGCGCGGCTTGCCTGGTTCGCCCTGCAAGACGACCAGAACGACATCCCCGCGCTTCAAGACCAGTCTTTCGGATCGCGGATGGCGTCAAGCCAATCGTCAATCGCATCGTTTTCGGGATGCTGCGCCATCAACTTGGCCTGACGGCGAATATCCGCCAGCACCTTGGGGTCACGCAAATCCGGGACCCAATGCTGCACCGGCCGCAGCCCCTGCGCACGCAGGCGATCACGGCGCGAAGCCATCCGCTGCTGCGGGGTCCGGGGCTTTGCCTTTTTCGGGGTCGTGGCCATCAACGTAACGTAACATGTTACGCTAGAAAATTCAAGATGATTGGAAGTTGATCGTCGTCACCGACGGCTCGGCGAATCGAACTTGCGCCTCAGCTATCCACCTTCAGCGCGGCAATGAACGCTTCCTGCGGGATGTCGACTTTGCCGAACTGCCGCATCTTCTTCTTGCCTTCCTTCTGCTTCTCCAGAAGCTTGCGCTTGCGCGTGATGTCGCCGCCGTAGCATTTGGCGGTGACGTCCTTGCGCAGCGCGCGCACGGTTTCGCGGGCGATCACCTTGCCGCCGATCGCGGCCTGGATCGGAATCACGAACATGTGCGGCGGGATCAGTTCTTTCATCCGCTCGACCATGGCGCGGCCGCGGCCTTCGGCGCGGGTGCGATGCACCAGCATCGACAGCGCGTCGACCGGCTCGAGGTTGACGAGGATCTGCATCTTGACCAGATCGGCGGCCTTGTAGTCGGTCAGATGGTAGTCGAACGAGGCGTAGCCTTTCGACACCGATTTGAGCCGGTCATAGAAATCGAACACGACCTCGTTGAGCGGCAGATCGTATTTTACCATCGCGCGGGAGCCGACGTAGGTCAGTTCCTTCTGCGAGCCGCGGCGATCCTGACACAGTTTCAAGACGCTGCCGAGATATTCATCCGGCGTCAGGATGGTGGCTTCGATCCACGGCTCCTGGATTTCGGCGATCTTGACCACGTCGGGCATGTCGACGGGGTTGTGAATCGAAATCTCCTGCCCGTCGGTCAGATGCATCTTGTAGATCACGCTCGGCGCGGTCGCGATCAGATTGAGGTCGAATTCGCGCGACAGCCGCTCCTGGATGATCTCCAGATGCAACAGGCCGAGGAAGCCGCAGCGGAAGCCGAAGCCGAGCGCTGCGGAAGTTTCCATCTCGAACGAGAAGCTCGCGTCGTTGAGGCGCAGCTTGCCCATCGCTGCGCGTAAACTTTCGAAATCGTCGGCGTCAGCGGGGAACAGGCCGCAGAACACCACCGGGATGGCCGGCTTGAAGCCCGGCAGCATGTCGGTGACCGGCTTGCGGTCGTCGGTGATGGTGTCGCCGACGCGGGTGTCGGC
>JACDAG010000675.1 GCA_013695565.1 Bradyrhizobium sp. | reverse complement strand
ACTTCCGACAGCGTGATCGAGCGGCCGACGGGATGCGTGTCGTGGATGGTGAATTTGCCGTATTTCAGCGCGCCCCGCCCGTCATACAGCGTGTTGAGGTTGGCTTTGCCGGAATCCAGCGCCATCGCCAGCGTCAGCGCCTTGAAGGTCGAGCCCATTTCGTACACGCCGGTGGTCAGGCGGTTGATACGGTCGGGGTCGTGTACCTCTTTCGGCTTGTTCGGATCGAAGTCCGGCAACGACACCAATGCGACGATCTCGCCGGTCCTGACATTGGAAACGAGACCGGAAGCGGCCTTGGCCTTGTACTTCTCTTTCGCCTTCATCAACTCGTCGCGCAGCGCATGTTCGACGCGCAGATCGATCGACAATTCCACCGGCCGCTGCAGGCGGTCTGTGGCGAAGCCGGCGCGGTGCAGATCGGCCAGACCGTTATTGTCGAGCCATTTCTCCATCCTGGCGATGCCCTGGTTGTCGATATTGACGAGGCCAATCAAATGCGCGACCGACGCGCCGGTGGGATAGACGCGCTTGTTCTCGCGCAGGAAACCGATGCCGGGAATGCCGAGGCGATGGATCGCCTGCTGCTGCTTCGGCGTGATCTCGCGCTTCAGCCACACGAAGCCCTTGCGCGACGACAGCCGCTCGCGCACTTCAGTCGTGTCGAGGTCGGGCAAGGTCGCGGTCAGCAGCTCGATCGCCTCGTCCTTGTCGATGATGCGCCGGGGTTCACCGAACAGGCTGGGCGCCTTGACGTCGGTCGCCAGAATCTCGCCGTTGCGATCGACGATGTCGGGCCGCGCGGTCGCAATCGCGTCCCGCGAGCCGGTGCGGCCGGCACTGTGGCTGTCGGAGCCGATCGCAAACATGACAAGGCGTCCGGCGAGAATGGCATACACCAATGCGAACGCCAGCACCGCAAATCCGACGCGCGCCCGCGCCTTCGCCGCGCGATCGACATTGCGCCCGTAGAGCAGGCTGCGGATCAGCCGCTGCCGCCACGGCTCTGCGGGCTTTCCGCCTTTGGTCGGAATGAGCGCCTGATCGGTCATTGCTGATCTCCAGGCTGCTGATCTCCAGGCTGCTGATCTCCAGGTCTGGGCACCGAACCGGTCACGGACTGGGCGTCGGTGGCGGCCTCGATGACATTGATCATCGCGCCGATCGGATCGGGTTCGCCCGGCCTGACCAGGCGCGGCGGCCGGTCCGGCAGGTTCTTCAGCTGGTCATATTGTGTGGCGACCAGCGGCTTCAGCGGCAAATGCCGGTCGGCGAGGCCCTGCAGCCGCAGCGGCGCATCGAGCCTGGCCCATTCAGCGCGCAGCGCGGCAATGGCGTCGCGCTGTTCGCGGATTTCCGCGTTCAGGCGCAGCACACGCTCGGTGCGCGAGGTCGATTCCATCTTGATGCGGTAGACATAGGAGGCGGCGAACACCAGCATGCCGATCACGAAGAGGTGGATGATCCGCATGATCAGCCTCCCCTCATGACGCTGTCGATGGTCGGCCATGCCGGCAACGCGGCCGCCGCATGAGGCGGCGCCGCGGTACGTTCGGCAGCGCGCAGCTTTGCCGAGCGCGCGCGCGGATTGGCGGAAACCTCTGCATCACCGGGCGTCACCGGACGCTTGGTCAGGATCTGAAAACTCGGAACCGCCTGCGCCATTTCAGGCAGATGCCGCGACCCACTCGCCGCCTTGCCGCGCTCGGTGAGGAAATTCTTGACGATGCGGTCTTCCAGCGAATGGAACGACACCACCGCGAGCCGGCCGCCCGGCTTCAGCACGCGCTCCGCCGCCGACAGTGCCAGATGCAGTTCGTCGAGCTCGGCGTTGACGAAAATCCTCAAGCCTTGAAATGTCCGCGTCGCCGGATGAATCTCGTTCGGCTTGGAGCGGACCACCCGGCCGACGATATCGGCCAGTCCTTGCGTGGTCGCAATCGGCGCTTCCTTGCGCGCGGCGACAATGGCGCGCGCGACGCCGCGGGAGTGACGCTCTTCGCCGAAGATATAGATGATGTTGGCCAGATCAGCCTCGGAAGCCTTGGCGACCACATCGGCCGCGGTCGGCCCGTCATGGCCCATCCGCATGTCGAGCGGGCCGCCGAGCCGGAACGAGAAGCCGCGTTCGGCCTGATCAAGCTGCATCGAGGAGACGCCGACATCCATCACGACGCCGTCGACGGTCCCAAAGCCCTGCGCGGCGCAGACATCGGCGAGGTTGGAGAAGCGGTCCTCGACCAGGGTCAGCCGGCCGCCGGCCTGGTCGACCAGCTCGAAGCCGCCGGTAATCGCTGACCGGTCACGGTCGATGCCGATCACCCGGGTTCCATCGGTCCGCAGGATCATGCGGCTATAGCCGCCGGCGCCGAAGGTGGCGTCGACATAGATGCCGCCGTCGCGGGGGTTGAGCACCTCGACCGCCTCGCGGCCGAGAACCGGGATATGACGGGGCGCAGCCGGGGTCATGCGCCGGCCTGCAGCGTATTCCAGTGTACGAAAAGCAAACTGGACGCCAACGGGCCCATTGCGCCTCAGATCTCTGCGCTTCGCCGGGCTTTTCCGGCCAAAAAACCGCTGCGAGGTACGGTTGCTGTTCCCCGCCCCAGCCGGCAACCCCTGTTTTCCGGACGGAATTTGCTGGGCTGCCATGGCATTTCGAGCGTGAAAGAGGGCCTCAGCCGTTCCCAAAACCGGTTCGGCTCTTCATCACTTAGTAACGGCACTTAGCGTTAAGAAAGCGTTGATGATCTGGCGCGGCTTTTGCGCGCTTTTTAAGCGACTTGCCTCCCTACCGACACAGCACGGCTCTTCCTTCTCCCCTCTGTCCGCGCAGCGGTGGGGAGAACGGCGGCGCGCTCGGTAGACGTTTCGAAGCAATTCATTCGAAAGAGCTCTGGTCGCAGAACCTCGCGCCAGTGATGCCCGCCGCCCACACTCCGGCAAAATGCGCGACCGGGCGCGGCTGCCGGATTGCGCGGACGACATGGTAAAGGAATAGTAAACGCTGTTGTTTTGTAAAATTTGCGGGTCGTCGTTCTCCTGCCCGGTTTGAGCTTATATGATGGCTGCTGGTTCGTTCACGTCCGCTGGTATTGATTCGAAGCGTCAACGCGCCCTTCCCGTTCCCAGGGCCAACGTGGACATGATGACTTTTACCCCGGATTCCTCGATTGCTTCCGACGTCATCCCGTCGGCGAATTTTGGCGACCGCAACAAGGGACGGCTGCCCGACATGATCGTGCTGCACTACACCGGCATGCCGGATGTGGAAGGCGCGATCGCCCAGCTCTGCACCGCGGGAACCGACGTCTCGGCGCATTACATCGTGCTGGAAGACGGCCGCATCGTGCAATGCGTACCCGAGAGCAAGCGCGCCTGGCATGCCGGCGCGTCGTTCTGGGCCGGCGAAGAGGATATCAATTCCTGCTCAATCGGGGTCGAGATCATCAACCGCGGCCACGACTGGGGCTATCCGGATTTCCCGCTGCGCCAGACCGCCGCCGTGATCGCGCTCTGCCGCGGCATCATGCTCCGCCGCAACGTGCCGCCGCATCGCGTGCTCGCGCATTCCGACGTGGCGCCCGCGCGCAAGAAGGATCCCGGCGAGAAATTCCCGTGGCACTCGCTGGCCAATTCCGGTGTCGGGCATTGGGTGCAGCCGGCGCCGATCGTGCGCAGCGAAACGCTCAAGCTCGGCAGCATCAGCGACGACGTCGCCGGTCTGCAGACAGCACTTGCCCGTTACGGCTACAATGTCCCGACCCACGGCAAGTTCGACGGCCCGACCATGGAAGTGGTCACCGCCTTCCAGCGCCACTTCCGTCCCGCGCGCGTCGACGGCATCGCCCATCATTCGACCATGAGCACGCTGCATGCGTTGCTGGCGAGCCTGCCGTCCGATGCGACGCCGACGGTCGTTGCGGCGAAGTAGTTTAGCGCCTGATATTCGTGATCAGCACCTTGAGCTTCGAGTCTTCCTTGAAGATGCGATAGTCATATTCGACCGACCTACCGCCCGACAGCGCGAGATTGGCGGTGCAGGTTAGGCCTATGGGCATCCATGACAAGCCAGATACCGCTATCCACCTATGAGAGAAGCTAGAGCACACCGGTTCCCGCGCTGTCCCGCAGGTGCCGCATAAAGCTCTCGTCGTCATAGCGTGACAGGCTGAGACGCTCCGCAAACTCGGGCCGCGTTGCGCCTCGAACCCAACTCGCGCAAAGCGCGCCCGTGGCACAGGCCGCCATCGTTCCGAAGCCGGAAAGCGCGCCAGCGACGAAGGCTCCTTCGGTCTTCATCGGCCCGATCAACGGCCAATTCTCCTTGGTCATGGTGTAATAGCCGCCATAATGCGTAATCTGCCGCGGCAGCCGGCCATAATACTGCTTAAGGCGCGGGTTCAGCCTGCTCGCACCTCTCAGAACGATATCCGGAAAGTTGGGATCGGTCGGGAGATCGTCCTGCGGTTCTGACGGCTCCCGATTATAAGCCCAGCCCAGCTTGATCCACTTTCCGTGATCGCCCCCTTCCGGACGGCAATGAATCCCGCCCGGCATTGGGCGCGCGAGCCAAGCCGTTGTGGGATCCTCTTCGACAAGCTGGCGCTCTTGGCTGGTCCAGTCGATCGTCTGTCCATCCAGATCGATCGAGAAAGGCATTCGTCGATCGATAGCACCGAGATTATCGGCGAACGCGATCTTCTGATGAAACACATTCTCGACCGGAAGTTCTTCCCCCAGCATTCGCGCGATTTCGGCGACGTAAGGGCCGGCGGCGTTGACGAGGATCCCGGCATGAAGTGTCTGCTCGCCATCCTCGCCGCGCATCTTCAATGTGAAGCCACCGTCTTGCCGGACGATTTCGGTGACGCGCGCACGGCCCACTGCGCCTCCCGCCGCCCGGACTTCCTCCAGCATCAGACTTCCAAGCTGCTGCCCGCTGATGTCTCCGGCGCGACGGACGTGGAGAATGGTGGAGACCTCCGGATCAAACGTCGGAAAATGACGCCGGATCAGCTCCGGGCTTTGAATAACGTCGACACCTTCGGGTGCGTCCTGCCAATCCTCCGAGACCGCCGGTGTGTAGGACGGAGAGGACGCTGCGCTATGCACGCGTATCCGACGCGCGCCGTCCGGCCCGTAACCTGTGTGGAGTTCCTCCAGCAGTTGATCCGGTTTCGGCTGACGCGTGGCCAGTGCATAGCCCCGGCGGGAAATACGGACCCGGTTGTCGTGCCGACGGGCGATTTCCTCGAGCAGGTCGATGCTATAGTCGGTGAAGGCCGTCATGATCGGATGCGGCCACCAGTTGCGGTAGTTTTCGCCTGAAGCGGCCGAAGTCAGGCTCATCGGTGCATTCTGGTCGACGATCACGATCCGCAAGGCGGGTCGGCTCTTGGCCAGATAGTAAGCGCAGGCGATGCCGACGATACCAGCCCCGATCACGGCGATATCGGCTTTGCGGGCGTTCATTGCATTCTTTCTCCAAGCCGGCTTCCCGGCAACGCGAACAGGAGGCGCCTGGGCCTCAGACGACTGGTCGAAATCAGCTTTCCGGACTTGCATCCCGTGAAGCGTGACGTTGTGCGGACTTCAGCGTTTTCTGCGTCTGCACGATGTGCTCGCGCAAAAGGCGGACGGCCTTTTCAATCTCGCCGTCGCGGCACAATTCGAGCAACTGGTAGTGCTCGCGCTGAGGACGCTCCTTGCCGGTCGCCCGGGACACCAGAGCCCGCGTAAAACGGCTTACATGACCATAGTTCGCCTCGATCATCGCAAGAAGGCGCAGTCGATTGCACGGCGCGTAGAGCGTTTCGTGGAATCTCCAGTTGAATGCGCCCCACTTTTCCGGGTCGGGCTCTTTGTCATACGACCGGAGGATCTTGTTTGCATCGTCGAGATCCATCTCTCCCATCGCCGGGATGGAAAGGCGCAGCGCATGACATTCAAGCGCAATGCGAATCTCAAGCAGTTCCACAACCTCGTCGATCGACAGATCCGAAACCACCGCGCCGCGATTACGCAAGAACGTAACGAAACCCTCGGCTTCCAGCTGCTTGAGCGCTTCCCTCACGGGAATACGACTTGTTCCGAACCGCTCCGCCAACTCGTCCTGCCTGAGCTGAAATCCGGGCGCAAACTCGCCCAGGCTGATCGCGAGCCTCAGCGCCTCACGCACGGTGTCCGGCGTCGACCCGTGTCCCCCGATCCCGCGGCTTTTTGTTGATGCTCCAGGTCCCATCCGGCTTTTTTCTCAGCATTTGCTGCAGATCACGATATTCGATCGAGCAGCACTGTATAAAATCAGTTTGTATATTATACAGTCGGTGTGTATAAAATCCAGCACAATCATATTTGGGAATGACCGGGTTAGCCGAAGAGGGAGTAAGCCTGTGAAAAGACTGTTTTATTGGTTCATCCTGGCGACAATGGTCGCGATCCCGGCACATGCGCAGTCGCCCGGCGGAACACTGGCCAAGATCAGGGACACCGGCGAAATCCGGCTCGGGCACCGCGACGTTTCGATCCCGTTTTCGTACCTCGACGACAATCAGAAGCCGGTCGGGTTCGCGATGGATCTCTGCGGGCGGATTGTCGATGCGGTGAAAAGCGAACTGAAGCTTCCTTCCATTCAGGCGAAGCTTCAGCCGATCCAGCTTGCCACCCAAATTCCGCTTATTCAAAACGGGACCATCGATATCGTTTGCGGTCCTGCAACCAACACGCTTGAACGGCAGAAAGTCGTGGCCTTCAGCAACACGATCTTCGTCTCGAGTATTCGAGCCGTGGTGAAGAAGGACGCTGCGATCAAGACCTTCGAGGATCTGAGCGGCAAGCCGGTCTCCCTGACGTCAGGTTCAACGTCGATTGCCCTGCTGACGGCCCGTAGCCAGGAGAAGAAGTTCGAGACAAAGAATGTCTTGTCGGCAGATCATGCCGCATCATTTCTGGCGCTGACGACGGGCCGCAGCGAGGCCTTCATCATGGACGACATTTTGCTCGCGAGCCTGATCGCCAACAGCACTGATCCCGGCAATTGGCGCATCATCGACGATAGTCTCCGCACCGAGCCCTACGGGCTGATCATCCGCAAAGATGATCCGGAGTTCAAAGCCTTGGTCGACAAGACCTTGGTCGCCATGATGAAAGGCAATGAGTTCAGGGATCTCTATGCGAAGTGGTTCATGACCCCCATTCCGCCCAAGAACGTGAACCTGAATTTCCCGATGACAGCGCCGTTAAAGGACGCGGTGGCCAACCCGACGGACAAGGGGGTCTGATCCATCCCGATCGCAAAGAAGCTCGCCTAGTCTAGTGTCTGTCCATAAACGGATTACGGTCCAATAAACGACTGAGACTATTTGCGGAATTTTGATTTTGGCGACGTTGATCCCGGCGATTTTGGGTATGATTCGTATCGTTCCACCGAAACAAATCA
>JACDAG010000631.1 GCA_013695565.1 Bradyrhizobium sp. | reverse complement strand
GGCGCGGCACCGCTGCCGGCCTATCAGGTTGCGCCTGCGGTGCCCGTCTATCAGCCGTCGCCGGCGCATCAGCCGGTGGCGCCGCTGCCGAACTTTCCGTCGCAGCCGTCAGCCGCCCCGTTGCCGCCGGCTCCGACACCCCCGGTTCCAACTCCGCCGGCGGCGCCCCAGCATGGCGCGGCGCGGTTCTCGTCAGTGTTCACACGGAGGCGCTGAGATGGCACGGCATCAGGGGCGCGGAATGGCGTCCATCAACTACCCGATCGGCATGAATCTCGGCGGTGATCCCAGTCAGGCACTGGTGCACGCCAATCCGGACGGCAAATTCACCGTGGCGCTGTCGGCGATCGACCTCGGGCAGGGCATGAAGCAGGTCAGCCGGCAGATCGCGGCGGAGACGCTGGGCGTGCCGATCGAAGACGTCTATGTCGACACCGCCGACAGCGACACCGGTCCGCACGACATGGGTTCGTTCGCCTCGCGCGGCACCCATCGTGTCGGCAACGCGGTGATCGTCGCGTCGAAGGAGGCGCGGGGCGTGCTGCTGGAGGCCGCCGCCGAAGAGCTGGAAGTCAATGCCGACGATCTGGTCACCGACGGCAAGGGCAACATCCATGTCCGCGGCGCGGCGTCGAAATCGATCACCGTGAAGGCCGCGTCGCAGGCGGCACAGTTCAAGCAGGGCAAGACGATCTCCGGCCGCGGCATCTTTCTGATCCCGCTCTCCACGGTCAATCCGGAGACCGGCGAGATGTCGCCGGTCACAGCGTATGCCCATGCCTGCCTGGTCGTCGATCTGGAGGTCTGTGACGAAACCGGCGACGTAAAGGTCAACAAATTGACCAGCGCCTATGAACTCGGCCGCGCGCTCAATCCGAAGATGGTCGAGCAGCAACTGGTCGGCGGCGCCTGGATGGGCATGAGCCACGCGCTCTACGAGACTCCGGAACCGTATTATCCCAACCCCGAACATGGCGGCCGCGACTACAACGAATATCTGATGCCCGGCCCCGGCGACATCGCACCGCACGACATCACGGTGCTGGAACGACCGGCGCCGGACGGTCCGTTCGGGGCCAAGGGTCCGGGCGAGATGTGCGCCAATCCGGTGCTGCCGGCGGTCGCCAACGCGATCTTCAACGCCATCGGCGTGCGGATCGATACGCTGCCAATCACGCCGGAAAAGATCCTGCGCGCGCTGAAGGCGCAGGGCGGCGCGCGGCCGCAAGTCCGGCGTGCATAGGGGACATCGGGATGGCCGTGCGCGGAAGTGTTGGCGGGATTGATCGGCCGGAGAAACTGGCCGAGGCGTTGCGCGCGGCCTATTATCTCGCCGATGACGGCTTCGCAACGGCCGGTTATCTCGCGCTCGCGCTCGGCAAGCCGCTGCTGCTGGAAGGCGCGCCAGGTGTCGGCAAGACCGAGGCCGCCAAGGCGATCGCCGGAATCATGGGGCGGCAGTTGATCCGGCTGCAATGTTACGAGGGCATCGACGCCGCCGCCGCGCTGTACGAGTGGAACTACCCGCGCCAGATGCTGGCGATCCGTCAGGCCGGCGATGAACCAATCGATATCTATCGCGACGATTTCCTGATCGAGCGGCCGATGCTGGCGGCGCTGCGCCGGCCGGAATCGACCGTGCTGCTGATCGACGAAATCGACCGCTCCGATCCCGAATTCGAGGCGTTCCTGCTCGAATTCCTGTCGGATTTCTCGATCTCGATCCCGGAGCGCGGCACGCTGCGCGCGCATGAGCGCCCGGTGGTGATCCTGACCTCGAACCGCACACGCGATCTGCACGAGGCGCTGCGGCGCCGCTGCGTCTATCATTACATCGCCTATCCGGATCCGGAGCGCGAGGCGCGGATCATCATGATGCGCTCGTCCTCCGTCGCCGAAGCGACCGCGCGCGCGATCGTGACGGCGGTCGGGCGGCTGCGGCAGGAGCCGCTGACCAAGCCGCCCGGTGTCGCCGAAGCGATCGACTGGGCGGAGGCCGCGACCCTGCTGGCGAAAACCGGTGCGCCGTGGCCGGACGCGTTTCGCCGTGCGATCGGCGTGGCGCTGAAGGACGAGGAAGATCTCGCCTTCATCGCGCCGCGGCTCGACGCTATCATCGCGGAGATCGCGGCATGACGGTATCAGCTCTGCCGCGCGCGGCCCGGCCGCTGCTGGACTTCATCGCGCTGCTGCGCCGCAATGGCTTTTCGGTCGCGCCGGAACAGGGCCTGGCTTTTCTGCGGGCGATCGAACTGCTCGGCCCGCGCAATATCGAAGACATCCGCCGCGCCGGCGTCGCCACGCTGGCGCCGCCGTTCGAACGGCAGCCCGATTTCGACATGCTGTTCGATATGCATTTTCTTGGACTTGCCGGCGCGCTGTCGGATCAGGTCACTGAGAGCGACGAGGAGATGGAGG
>JACDAG010000622.1 GCA_013695565.1 Bradyrhizobium sp. | reverse complement strand
GCTTCCGCCTTGGCTTCGGCGGGCTCCGCGGCTTTTTCCTGCTTCGCGGGTGCGGCCACCTTGCCGAGATCGGCGGCACTTTCGCCATCCGCCAGAATGGTCGCGATCGGAGTGTTGACCGCGACGTCGTTGGTGCCTTCCGGGATCAATATCTTGCCGAGCGTGCCCTCATCGGTCGCCTCGACTTCCATCGTCGCCTTGTCGGTTTCGATCTCGGCGATGACATCGCCCGACTTGATCGTCTCGCCTTCCTTCTTCAGCCATTTCGCAAGGTTGCCCTTCTCCATGGTCGGCGAAAGCGCAGGCATCAATACTTGAATGGGCATATCAGCTCCCGAAATCACTCTTTTAGTTTTGTTCTGCGCGTGGCTCGTTTGGTCTTAGCGATAAACATCGGTCCAGAGTTCCGATGCATCGGGCTCTGGATCATGCTGGGCAAAGTCCGCCGAGGCGTTGACGATCTCGCGCACTTCGGCGTCGATGGCCTTCAAGTCCTGCTCGCTGACCTTGGCCGCGAGCAAGCGATTGCGCACCTGTTCGATCGGATCCTGGTCGTGGCGAACCTTGTCGACCTCTTCGCGGGTCCGGTATTTCGCAGGGTCCGACATCGAATGGCCGCGGTAGCGGTAGGTCTGCATTTCGAGGATGAACGGGCCCTTGCCGGCGCGACAATGGGCCACCGCCTTGTCGCCGGCGGCCTTCACCGCCCGCACGTCCATGCCGTCGATCTGCTCGCCCGGGATGTTGAAGGAAATGCCGCGCTTGGAGAAATCGGTCTGGGCGGAAGAACGCGTCACGGATGTACCCATGGCGTAGCGGTTGTTCTCGATGACGTAGATCACCGGAAGCTTCCACAACTCCGCCATGTTGAAGCTCTCGTAGACCTGGCCCTGGTTGGAGGCGCCGTCGCCAAAATAAGCCAGGCTGACGAAGTCATTGCCGCGGTAGCGGTTGGCAAACGCCAGACCCGTTCCGAGCGAAACCTGGGCGCCGACGATGCCGTGGCCGCCGTAGAAATTCTGCTCCTTGCTGAACATGTGCATGGAGCCGCCCTTGCCCTTGGAATAGCCGCCACGGCGTCCGGTCAATTCGGCCATCACGCCATTGGCTTCCATGCCGCAGGCCAGCATATGGCCGTGGTCACGGTATCCGGTTATGACTTGATCACCCTTCTTCAGGGCCATCTGCATTCCGACGACGATGGCTTCCTGGCCGATATAGAGATGGCAGAAGCCGCCGATCGCACCCATGCCGTAGAGCTGGCCGGCCTTTTCTTCGAAGCGGCGGATCAGCAGCATGTCCCGAAGGGCCGCCAATTCCTGCGCCTTGGTGAATTCCGGAGGGGCTGCGAAGACCTTCGTGCTCCCTTTCTCCTGCCCCTTTTCCTGCCCTGCTTCCTTCGTGACGCTTTTCTCAACGGTTTTCTTGGATACGGCCATGGCATTTCCGGATGCGAGAGAAGATCAGCCCTCTCTAACCCAACTCAAACCGCCGTGAAAGGATTGCCTGCACTGCAGAAAATATTGCTATGCCGCAGTGCAACGCGGCGCGACATTTTTGCAATCGATATCGCGAGATTTTGAAATTTGCGGAATCCGATCGGCCGTCATGTCACCGTAACAGTCGAGGGCCGCGAGGGAGACGGATCGAAAGTCAGTTCGGCTTGAGGACCCGGATCACGTCGCGCGGATTGGCGTAGTCGAGCTGGAAGCGCGCGCGCTCGTCCAGCATGTCGGGATCGACCCGGTCCGACCGCAACAGCGAGACGCGCTGCTCGCCCTGGGCCCGTTCCCGCTTCAGACGCGCCAATTCAGAGGTCAGCGCGATGATCTCCTGATCGAGTTCCTGGCGCGCATTCAGGCCGTATTTGCCGGTATAGGCATTGACGCCGAAATAGCCGACCATCAGCGCCGCCATCGTGTAGAGGGCGAGCCCGGTAAGCAGCGATTTCAGTCGGGTGCGGGAGACCATGGCCCCAAGATGCGACGGTCAGGTTAATGGAATGCTAAGACCGCGGCACGCGCGGCATTTTGGGCCGTCATTGCCTGCGACAAACGCAAAGCGTTTGCGCAAGGGAGCGACAGCGACGAAGCAATCCACCTATCCGTCATGCCGTGTGATGGATTGCTTCGCTTCGCTCGCAATGACGGTGAAACCTTACTGGTTCTGCTTTTCGATAAAGGCCGCGAATGCATCGATATATTGCTGCAATACCTTCTGCAGCGCTTCCTTGGTCAGCACGCCCTTGTCGTCGAAGGCATCGCCGACGCCATTCAGATAGATTTCGGGCTGACCGAGAATCGGCCCCGCGATGCCCGGCAGGATGTTCTGCAGATGCTTGGCCGCGCTGACGCCGCCGAGCGGGCCCGGGGAATTGCTGATGATGCCGACCGGCTTGCCGAGGAACGAGCTCTTGCCGTAGGGGCGCGAGGCGACATCGATGGCGTTCTTCAGGACGCCTGGGATCGAGCGGTTATATTCCGGGGTTACGAACAGCACACCATTCGACTTCTGCAGCTTGTCGCGGAACGCCAGCCAGTCGGCCGGAGGTGCACCTTCCAGATCCTGGTTGAAGAAGGAAATTCCCTCCAGCGTGGTGACGTCGAGCTTCAGCGAGGCCGGCGCAAGCTTCGCCAGGGCGTTGGCGATCTTGAGCGAAAAGCTTTCTTTGCGGATCGAGCCGACGATGGTGACGATGCTGTGAGCCATTGGAAGTCCCTTTTGAAGCATAAGCGCCTGCCCTCACATACGCCGGATCGGCAGATGGATGCAAGTGCATGAAACGCGCAATTTTGGAAACGCAGCGTTCGCCAGCCTTGACTTTACTTTGCATGGGGTTGTTTTCGCGATTTTGTGTCCGCCCCCGGCAGCGTCCCATGGCGATAACAAACGCCAATAACAAACAGGCCGCCCCCGGGGGACGGCCTGTTGCGTCAAATCTGAAGCTAGTCGGCCGATTCGGTTAGATTGATGGGTATAGATGCTTGAGTTTGACGCGAGCATTTTTGGTTGAGAATTGCCAATCGGCTTTGTTGTGGCATTTGTTTCGGTCGTGCTGCCATGCGGCGATC
>JACDAG010000846.1 GCA_013695565.1 Bradyrhizobium sp. | reverse complement strand
CATCGGCAAGGCGCTCCACGTCGATCCCACGCAACGCTATGGCGACGTCATCGAGTTCGCGCACGAACTGGAAAATGGAGCGATGTGGGCAAAGCCTGCGGTGGCGACGCGGCGCTCGCTCTATGATCGCAATCCGATGCTGTTCTGGAAGATATTGACGGCGAGCCTGATCATCCTCGTCGCAGTGCTTCTGGCGCGCCATTAGACGGATACGCAGGGCGGATTTCAGGTCGCGGACACAGCCAGTTTCGGCTCGATGTGCGGCACGGCTTCGACCAGTTCGCGGGTGTAGGCGGTTTGCGGATTGTCGAACATGGCCCGGCTTTCGCCCTGCTCGACGATATGGCCATTCTGCAGCACGATGGTCCGATCGCACATCATGCGGACCACGTTGAGGTCGTGGCTGACAAAGAGGAATGCGAGATCATCTTCGCGCCGCAGTCGATCAAGCAGCTGCAGCACGACCGCCTGCACGGAGACGTCGAGCGCAGCGGTCGGCTCGTCCAGCACCAGCAGGCGCGGCCGGCAGGCGATGGCGCGGGCGATGCCGACGCGCGCCTTCTGGCCACCCGAGAGCTGATGCGGAAAGCGCGTCAGCAATTCGATCCCCAATCCGACCCGCTGCGCACACTCCTCCACCCGCTGCCGCAGCGCATCGCCGGGCCGCATGCCAGCCAGCCGCAGCAGCGGATGGGCAATGCAGTCAAGGGCGGTATAGCGCGGGTTCAGGCTGTCGGTCGGATCCTGAAAGACGATCTGGATATCCTTGCGAAACGGTGAGCGGTGAAAGTCGCGTGCCGGGATATGGCCGATCGACTGCCCCTCGAACGCGATCTCCCCCTCGCTCGCATCGATCAGCCGGCAGATGATGCGCGATGTCGTGCTCTTGCCGGAACCGGATTCGCCGACCAGGCCGACGCTCTCGCCGGCGTTGATCATCATCGAGAAGTCCGCGACCGCCGCAGCGCCCTGGTCGAACCGTTTTACAAGCCTCTGCACTTCCAGCAGCGGCGGCCTGCCCGGCGGTGGCGGCGACCGGGGTGTGATCTTGATCGGAATTGCGCGGCCCATCTCTTCCTTCGGCACCAGGTCCGCGATCCGGGACGTCGCCGTGGGCGAAGCCGCCACCAACCGCTTGGTGTAAGCGTGCTGCGGCGCGCGGAAGAGTTTTTTCGGCTCGGCCTCCTCGACCAGACGGCCCTGCTCCATGACAACGACACGGCGGCAATAACGCGCGGCGAGACCGAGATCGTGGGTGATCAATATCGTTGCCATGCCGCGTTCGGCCGCGATCCCGGTCAGGAGATCCATCACGATCTTTTGCGTCGTGACGTCGAGGCCGGTGGTCGGCTCGTCGGCGATCAGCAACGCCGGATTGCAGGAAATCGCCATCGCGATCATCACGCGCTGGCACATGCCGCCGGAAAGTTCATGTGGATAGGCGGCCATGCGCTTTTCGGGATCGCGGATTTGCACGGCGCGCAGCAGCTCCAGCGCCTGCGCGCGCGCCTGATCCCGGGACATTCGCTTATGCGCGGTGATGGCATCGGCGATCTGGTCGCCGACCGCGCGGATCGGATTGAGCGCGCCACGCGGGTTCTGGAAAATCATCGCCATCGCGGCGCCATGCAGATGGCGGAAGTCGCTGCCCGCTATCCGCGTGATCTCCTGCCCGCGAAACCGGATCTGGCCCGCTGTGATCCGCCCCGCCGCATCGAGCAGCCGCGTGATCGCAAAACCCGTGACGGATTTGCCCGAACCGCTCTCGCCGACAAGGCCGAGCATCTCGCCCGCGCCAAGCGAGAACGTCACACCGCGCACCGCCTCGACCAGCCCGCGCCGTGTCGAGAACGTCACGTGCAGATCGTTCAGTTCCAGCAGCGATGAGGTCATGTGCGCATGCGAGGATCGAGAATATCGCGCACCCCGTCACCCAGCAGGTTGAAGCACAGCACGGTCAGCATCAGCGCCAGTCCGGGGAATGCGACCAGCCACCATTTGCCGGTGGAAATAAAGCGCGCCCCCTCGGCAACCATGATGCCCCATTCCGGCGTCGGCGGTTTGACGCCGAGCCCGATAAAGGAAAGTCCGGCAGCATTGAGGATCGCCCAGCCGAGATTGAGCGAGATTTGCACCGCCATGGCCGGCAGCACGTTCGGCAACAAGAATCGCAATATCACCGAGATGTGGCTGTCGCCGCAGGCGCGCGCGGCCTCAACCCAGCCGACATTGCGGCGGACATTCACCTCCGCCCGCGCAAAGCGGATATAGAACGGAAGATTGATGATGGCGGTCGCGATGATGATGTTCTCGACCCGGTTGCCAAGGGCGGCGACCATCGCCATCGCCAGCACGAACAGCGGAAAGGCCATCACGACGTCGACGAAGCGGCCGACGCCGCGATCGAGCCGGCCACCGGTATAGCCGCAGATCGCGCCGATGACGGCGCCGATGGCAAAGGAGATTCCGACCGCCGAGACAGCGATGGCAAGATCGAGCCGCGCGGCGACGATGAGGCGGCTGAACACATCGCGGCCGAGTTGATCGGTACCGGCGATGTGGGCAGCACTCGGCGGCATCAGCGCCTCCGACACGTTCGAGACGATCGGATCGTACGGCACGATCCACGGCCCGAAGATGGCGATCAGCACCAGCAGGAAGACGCCGGTCGCGGCAACGCCGGTGAGCGGGTTGCCGCGCAAGATCCATCCGGCATGGCGAAGGGTTGCGCTGGTCATCCTATTGTCACCCGGGGATCGGCAATGCCGTAGAGAATATCCACCAGCAGATTGACGATCACGAACACGGTCGCCATCAGCAGCACGAAGCCTTGTACCGGCGCATAGTCGGAAGAGAGCAGCGCATCGAGCGCGTAGGACGCGACACCCGGCCAGGAGAACACCTTCTCCACCAGCACGTTGGCGCCGAGCATGGTCGAGAACACGATGCCGGCGATGGTAATCACCGGCAGGATCGCGTTGCGTAATGCATAGGTGACGACGACCTTCCACCAGGGAAGGCCGACGGAGCGCGCGGTACGCACGAAATCGCTGCCCAGTGAAACCAGCATCGAGGCGCGCGTGATGCGCGCCAGCGGCGCCACCACGAACAGCGCCATGGTGAGCGCCGGCAGGATCAACTGCCGGAAGGCGGCCCGCCAACCATCGAAATCGCCGGCGAGCAGGAAGTCGATCAGCAGGAATCCGGTCCGCCGCGGCGGCAATGACGCGAAGATATCGACCCTGCCGGACGGGTCAGGCGCAAGCCCAAGCAGATAATAGAAGACATAGATCAGCAGCAGGCCCGAAACGAAGGTCGGCACACAGACGCCGAGCGCGCAGAAAAAACGCACACCATGGTCGATCAGGGAGCCCGGTCTCAATGCCGCGAATACACCGAGCGGCACCGCCGACACCAGCGCGATCAGCAGCGCCGTGAAGGTAAGCTCCAGTGAAGCCGGCAGCCGCTCGCGCAGATCTTTCGTGACGAGTTGGCCGGTCATCATCGACCGGCCGAGATTGCCGCTGCCGACGTCGTAGAGATAGAACATCAGCTGTTCCGGTACCGGCTTGTCGAGGCCCATCTGCTTGCGGATGGCTTCGATCTCCTCCTTGCCGGAATTCGGTCCGGAGGCGAAGAACACCGCCGGGTCGCCCGGCAGTACCCTCATCAACAGGAAGGTGAAGACGAGCACGCCAAAGAGCGCCGGAAGCGAAGACAGGAACCGCCTGCCCGCCCGCACTAGTGTTGCTCCAAAGGCCGCCATGATGCCGACCGGCTACTTGCGATTGAGATCGCGGAAATCGACCTGCCGATGGAACTGGTAGGTGTAGCCTTCGACCGAGGCCGCCATGACAGCGTCCTGGCTGGGTTGCCAGAGCGGAACCTGCGGCATCTCGGCGAAGTGGATGGCGTTGAGCTTCCTGCCGTCCTCCTCGTACTTGGCGGCGTCGGGTTCGAAACGGGCCTTCTGCGCGATCTCCACCAGTTCGGCATTGTTGATCGACGAGTAATTCCAGCGCTGGTTGCCGGTGTAGAAGTTTCGATAAAAATAGTCGGGCGACGGCAGCCAGGCGACGATGCCCTCGGTGAAGAAGGGCAGCTTCTTCTCATTGATCTGCGTCGACATCTGCGCATCCGGCAGCTTCTGGATATCGACCTTGATGCCGATCTTGGCGAGCGACTCCTTGATCAGGGCAGACATCGGTTCGGCCGTTGAAGCCTGGCCGACGTTGAAGCTGAACGTGGTCGAGAAACCGTCCGGCATGCCGGCCGCCTTCATATATTCCCTGGCCTTCTCAAGATCGAGCTTCACCGGCTGCGGGAGAGGATAGACGCCGCTGGGTGGCTTGCCATCGGCCCATGTCGCGCCAAACAGCGGCGAGCCGCGGCTGAACAGCGCCGCCTTGAACATGTCTTCGTAGGGCAACGCAAAGGCGACGGCGCGGCGTACGTTGATATTGTCGAAGGGCGGGATCTGGTTGTTCATCGAAACGAAGGTGACGGAATTGTATTGCGGCGTCGAGATCACCTTCAGCTTGCCCTTGGCCTCGAGCGACTGGATATCGCTCGCCTGCAGATCGACGACGATGTCGGCGTCACCGCGCTCGACCAGATTGGCGCGCGTCGCCGGTTCCGGCACCGACTGCACGATGACGCGCTTGAAGAATGCCGTCTTGTCGGCCGTGCCGCGATTCCAGACCTCGTTGCGCGACATGATCACCTGTTCACCCGGCTTGAAGGTCTCGATCTTGTAGGCGCCGCTGCCGGCCGTGTTCTCCTTCAACCACGCCAGTGCCCAGGGATCGTCTGCCGTCGCGTGCGACTTCGCGACCTTGGAGTTGAAGATGATCGGATAGATGGTGGCGAGATTCGGCAGCGCGAGCTTGTCCGGCTTCGGCAGCGTCACCTCGATGGTCAGAGGATCGATTACTTTGAACTGGTCGGCAGATGTCATCGAACCCGTCAGGAGTTGCGCCTTGCCGAGCACCGGCGCCGTGACAACCCGGTCGAGCGACCATTTGACGTCATCAGCGGTCACCGGCGTGCCGTCCTGGAACTTGGCGTCCTTGCGCAGGCGAAAAGTCATCTTCAGCCCATCCGGGCTGACCTCGTAGGTTTCTGCCAATTCGCCGGTGATGGTGCCGAGATCGAACACCCATTTGCCGTTGAGCTGCTTGCGACCAAAGG
>JACDAG010000561.1 GCA_013695565.1 Bradyrhizobium sp. | reverse complement strand
GGTGGCGCGCAGCGCGCGGCCCGACATCGAGCGCTCGAAGAACAAGAAGAACAGCAGGCTGAGCAAAGCGGCGGTGACCAGCATCAGCAGCACCTGTGCGGAGACGATGACGCCGCCGCCGAAATTGTAGATGCCATCGACCAGCGGACGAATACGAAACCCTTCGGCGCCGAAGAACATCAGCCCGAGGCCGCTCAGCGCGAAATGAAGCGCTAGCGCGATGATCAGCAGCACCAGCACCGAGGCGTCGGCGGCGGGCCGGAACGCGATGCGGTCGAGCAAGGGGGCGATCGGCAGCACCAGCACCAGCGCCAGGATGATCTGCACGGCGTGGGGCAGGACGTACGATGCCGCGAACCAGGCCAACACGCACGGAACGAGCGGCAGCAGGCCATACATCAGAATCGAATTTGGAATCCGTGCCCGCTCGCCGGACCGGATATGGCCGGCGGCATCGACTGACGTTGCGACGACGGCGAGGATAGCGACCACCCAGATCGTGCCCGGTACCCGGCCAAGCTCGAACGCGGCGATCGAGAGCACACAGAACGCCGTGATGTCGCCAAACGGCACGAACACGACTCGGGTGACCGAAAAGATCAGCACGAGGCCGAGCCCCGCCAGCAGATAGATGGCTCCATTGGCGATGCCATCGAGCAGCAGAATGATGGCGATTTCAGTCGTCATGCGATCCGGCACCTTGATTAGTCAGATTAATACAGTAAATGACCGTTTGAGAATAGCATTTGAGGAGGCATCCTATGGCCAAAAAACAAGCAGTTTCGGCGCAAGCGACGGCAGCGGTCGCCGAGCCGACCGCCGACATCACGCCGATCGAGCAGACCGTGAACGCGTTCGAATATGCGGCCTGGCATTTCGGTTCGGCGTTCGCGCGGTGGCGGCGCGATTGCCTGAGCGCGATGCCGACGACGGCGCTTGGCGGCACCGAGGCCTCGATCCTGCACGTCCTTCATCTCAACGGCACACCGAAGGGATTGAGCGACGTCGCGCGTCTGCTGCACCGGGATGATCTGGCTAACCTGCAATATGGCCTGAAGAAGCTGCTTTCCCTGGGATTTATCGAGAAAGCGAGTAATGGTGCCTCGCGTCGCAACACCACTTACGTGCCGACCGAGTCCGGCCGCGCGATCGTCGACGCCTATCTGCAGCATCGGCGCGACACTTTGGTTCGTCTCGTCGGCAGCATGTCCGGCACCCAGGATGCGCTGCAGCAGGCAACCTCGATCTTGCATGTCATGACCGGACTCTACGATCAGGCCAGCACGATCCTTTCCAGCCAGATCGGCGACACCCTCGGCCTCAGGCCATAAAGCATGAATTGCAACTTTAATCGGTAAGTTGATCATGTGAATTGCCTCTTGACGGAGGCCATACTGCACGCTTTTATGTTTTATGTCTAAAACAAATTTTACCCGGAATGGCGGATGGCGCGGCTGTGAACAGTAAATCAAGCCACGAAGCAGGGATGAACCGGTGGCCATGCCGCCGTCGGCCTGCCATCGCTGCGGTCTCTCACTTCTCAGGTAGCCAATCTTCAGTAGCCATGCCCCCATCGACTGATCGGTGGCCCAACAGGAGGTAGCGACGATGGACAGACAGATGATTTCGCGCCGTAACGTTCTCCTCGGTGGTGCGGCACTTTCCACTTTCGTTGCGGCTCCGGCGATCGTTCGCGCGCAGGCCGCTCCCATCTCTGTCGGTTTCGTGACCGGTCAGACCGGACCGGGCGCCTCCATCGGCATTCCCTATTCAAGGGGAATTGCAGCTGCCATGGCTTACCTCGACACGATCGAAGGCCATAAGATCAGGCTGGTCCAGATGGACGATGGCGGCGATCCGTCGGCCTCCACGCGCAATGCCCGCAAACTTGTCGAGGAAGAAAAGGTCGACCTGTTGATCGGGACGTCGGGCCTGCCGGGATCGGTCGCGATGGCGGCGGTTGCCGGCGAGCAGAAGGTGCCGTTCGTTTCCATCTCGCCGCTTCCGCCGACAGCGGGTAAGGGTGACGGCGGCTTCTGGGCGATTTCCATTCCCCAACCGCCGCCCCTGATGGTGGCGGCGGTGGTCGCGCAAATGCAAAAAGCCGGCATCAAGAGTCTCGGCTATATCGGCTTCAGCGACGCCTGGGGCGATCTCGTTTACAACGCGCTGTCCAAGACGGCCTTGCCTATTGGCATCAAGATCCTGACAGACGAGCGCTATGCGCGCCCCGATACCACCGTGACCGCACAGACGCTCAAGATCATGGCGGCCCAGCCCGATGCCGTCATGACCGGTGGTTCGGGAACGCCGGGGGCGCTGCCGTTCCTGGCGCTGCGGGAACGCGGCTATCGCGGCCCGATCTATGGCACCCACGCCCTGATCAATCCCGATTTCATCCGGGTCGGCGGCGCTGCCGTCGAAGGCGTGCTGGCGCCGACCGGGCCGGTGATCGTCGCCGAACAATTGCCCGACAGCAATCCCTTGAAGAAAGTCGGCCTGGAATTCCGCGCCGCGCACCTCAAGGCCAACAACGTTGCCTCGACCGACGCCTTCTCGGCCTATTCATTCGATGGTTGGCTGGTTTTCGCCGCCGCGGCCAAGCGCGCGCTCGCGACGACTCCGCCCGGCACGCCCGCCTTCCGCTCGGCGTTGCGCGATGAACTTTACCGCACCAAGGATGTGGTGGGCTCACATGGCGTCTACAACTACACCCAGAACGACAATTCCGGCGTCGACGAACGCGCGCGCGTCATCGTCA
>JACDAG010000539.1 GCA_013695565.1 Bradyrhizobium sp. | reverse complement strand
GAATACATGTGCGCCGTGACGGCGCCGAGTGCCACATCTCCCATGTCGTTGAGCAGGTCGTCGTCCATGACGTCACCGGGACCGATGATCCGGATGCCGCTCTTGTCGAGGCCGCGCTCGGAGAATTGCTTCATGAAATTGCCGCCCTGCCCGCCCGGCACGAAGACGAACATCGCATCGGGCCTGGCATCCTTCATCCGCTGCAGGAACGGCGCGAAGTCGGGATTCATCAGGGGAACCTTGACCTCCTCGACGATTTCGCCGCCGGCCGCGATGAAGCGCGCCTTGAAGAACTGCAGCGCGTCATTGCCCGGGGCATAGTCGGAGGTCAGTGTCGCAACTTTCTTGATGCCGTTTTTGGCGGCCCAGTCGCCGATGATGACGGCGGACTGCGCCAGCGTGAAACTGGTGCGCACGATATAGGGCGACCGCTCCGTGACGATCGAGGCCCCGGCCAGCATCACGATCTCCGGGATTTTCGCCTGAGTCGCCAACGGTGCCGCTGCGAGCGCCGTCGGCGTGATCCCGAACCCCGCGACGATCTGGACCTTGTCGTTGACGATCATCTCCTGGGCGATGCGCTTGGTATTATCGGGGATCGCACCATCGTCGCGGACGATCACCTCAATCTTCCTGCCCGCAACGCTATCGCCGTTTTGCCGCATGTAGAGCTTGACCGCGTTATCGAGCTGCTTGCCGGTCGAGGCCTGGCCGCCCGTCAACGGCACGATCAGCCCGATCTTAACGGTTTCCTGGCCGAACGCTGCGGAATACGCCCATCCCGCGCAGAGGACAGCGAGCAGACCAGCCTGGATATGCCGACGCATGGCGCATTCTCCCCGCAGAACACCTTGAAACCGTGGCTGTGCTCAATCGCCTGCCGCTGACCGCAGCAATTTACTTCGCAGCGAACGAAATGGTCGATTGATCGTACTCGCCCGATCCCATCGCCCCGTTCGCAAAAATCTCGTGCTTCGCGATCCACTCGAACGACTGCTCGAATACTTCCCTGGAATAGGTTTCGAATACGATCCGCTCGCCCGGCCCCCACCTGCGGGTATCCATCACGGCATGGAAACGATCCGGGAATTCGTTCTTGTAATAGTGCGTGTAGCGTTCAGGCCGCAGGTCGATATCGCGTTGAGCGCTTCGCAAGGCGCGGAAGTAGCGCCGGACGTCTTCCGGATCGACCTCGCCCTTGATCATCGCCGCGATCATGAAGCTGGTATCGATCACCTTGCGGAAACCCAATTGTTCGGCCAGGTAATACGGTCCGTTGAAAAGCGCCGCTGCCGGGCTCTTGCCCTCGAGCAGGAGCTCCATCCGGTGAAACAGCATGCCGTCTTCGAACGTCAGGTTGATTTCGCCGGGCGCCATGTACTGTTCCAGCGCCTGGATGGTCGAGTAGTGACTGCCAGACTGAAAGCCGACCGAGATAGGTACACCGGCAAGATCACTTGGGGTGCGAACGGGAGAGTCCGCAGGAACAAAAATTCCAGAGGGCGCCACTGAATAGACGTCGGCATAGAGTTTGGCGTGGCCGGCGGAGGCCGCCACGTTCACCGTCCAGTGACAGGCACAGCTCACATTGGCTTCGCGCCCCTTTTCAATGCTCTGGAAGGCGCCCTGGTTGGCCTTGTTGTGGTGCTGGCCCTCGGTGGAGCGGATCAATTCGCGAAATTCTTAGTCGAGGCCTTCCGCGCGAAAGTAACCCTTCTCCTCGGCGACCCATTCCTGCAGGCGAAAATGCGGTTCGATGACGAATTTGCTCATGGCGGATCTCCCTGCAGCGCACCCTTGAAGGTTTTGATTGACAGCAGCGTATCCGATGCGCGTCATTACTGCCATGTCTACGCGGGAATAGATGATATGGCCGAAACTGCATCATCGGAATTGAATTTGCGGGAGCTGCGGATTCTCAACGCGTTGCTGCACGAACGGAGCATCACGCGCACGGCGCAGTTGCTGGCGACCACGCAGCCCGGCATCAGCAAGGTGCTGCGTAATCTGCGGACGCAATTTGCCGACCCGCTGTTCGTGCGCAACGGACATGCGATGCAGCCCACCGCCAGGGCGCTCGAGATCGCCGACCAGTTGCGCACGCTGCTTGGTGCCGCCGATAGTTTGCGCGCCGCGGTGACCGCGTTCGATCCCGTCCAATCGGACCGTACGTTCAGCCTGCTGCTCACCGATGTCGGGATGATCCGCTTCCTGCCGCCGCTGATCGCCCACGTCGCCACGATCGCTCCAAGGATCAATATCCGGGCGATGCCACTGGACTCACGCCAGTTCGAACTCAAGCTGGAAGCTGGCGAAGCAGATCTGGCGCTCGGCGCGTTTCCCAAGGCAGCCCGCCATTTGCGCCGTCAGCGATTGTTCTTCGACGGCTATGTCACGGTGGCGCGTAATGGTCACCCCAGATTTGCGGGCTTGCGGTTCCGCACCGGCTTTCTCGCCGAGCGGCATATCCTCATCACGGCGTCGGAGACCGGTCATGCCGCGCACACGATGGCGCAGCGCGTGCTGGCGTCGCAGATACCCTCGTCGAACATCTTGCTGCAGGTCCCAAGCTTCGTCGCCGGCGCCATTGTCGCAGCTGAAACCGACGCCCTCACGACCCTGCCGGCGAATCTGGCCAAGCGCCTCGCCGGTCCGCTCGGACTGACCGCTTTCGAAACACCGATTGCCTTGCCGCGCATCGAGATTTCACAATATTGGCATGAACGATATCATCGCGATGCCGGGCATCGTTGGTTCAGGTCGGCAACCTTCGATCTCTACGCCACGACGACGCAGAAATCCCGCCGTTGAACCGATGCGATCGTGAAGGCGTTGTGGCCGCAACCGAATACGTCAGTGCGAGTTCGTAGGGTGGGCAAACTTGCGCCGTGCCCACCATTCCTGTTCGAACGCGTCATGGTGGGCACGCACCTTACGATCAAACCTTCTCCACCCCGCACCACTCCGCGATAAACAGCGCTGTCGCCTTGGTCGACTTCTTCAGCGACTCCAGATCGACATATTCGTTGAAGCCGTGGATCGCAGCACCGCTGGCGCCAAAACACAGGCTCGGAATGTTGTAGTTCAGGCCGTAGAACCTTGTATCGGTCAGAGCGGTGAAGACGAGGTCCTCGACCTTGCCGCCATAGACCGCATTGAACGCCTTGCCGAACGCCGCTTCCGGCGCGGCCGAATCCTTCAGCTCGTAGCCTTCCGAGAGGAAGCCGGACCATTCCACATCGGGCGGGTTGTTGGAGAGGAAGCGGTGATCGCGCGAGGCCGCGGAGACGCAGGCCAGAATCTCCTTCTGGCAATCGGCGATCGACCAGCCCGGCAGGACGGCAATGCGGCAATCGACATCGCACCACGCCGGCACGCTGGAGGCCCAGTCACCGCCCTTGATGATGCCGGGGTTGAAATTGATCGGATGCGTCAACGTCTTGAAATGCGGATCGGACTTGGCGCGCTCGTTCCACTCGGCCTCGAGCTTGCCGATGGCGTGAACGAGATGATAGGCGGCCATGATCGCATTCGAGCCGGAGCCGGCATGCGCGACATGCACGGGAATGCCGCGCACCCGCAAGCGAAACCAGATCACGCCGACCTGCGAACGCACCATCTTGCCGTTGGTCGGTTCGGGGATAAAGCAGGCATCGGCGCGGTAGCCACGCTGCAAGGTCGAGAGCGCGCCGACGCCGGTACTCTCCTCCTCGATCACGGACTGAAAGTGGATTCGCGCAGTCGGACGCAAGCCCGCGGCCTTGATCGCATCGAGCGCATAGAGCGCGCCGATGGTGCCGGACTTCATGTCGCAGGTGCCGCGGCCATACATCCTGCCGTCCTTGATCACGGGCGAGAACGGCGGCGTCTCCCACATGTCGAGCGGCCCGGCCGGCACCACATCGCAATGCCCCTGCAGGATCAGCGATTTGCCGCCATTGCTCGGCGGACGATAGGTGCCCACAACGGTGCGGGCCCTGGAAAAATCATGCTCGATCGGGCCGAAGCCGCGCAGATCCTTCAAATCCTCGACGTCGATATGCCAATCGTCGACCTCATAGCCGCGCGCCCGCAGGAGATCGCCGATCATGTCCTGGCACGGCCCCTCGGCGCCGCGCGTCGACGGGATCGCAACAAAGTCGCTTGTGATCGCCAATTGGTCATCAAAACCGGCATCGACGGCGTCGAGGATTCTTTGTTGCGTGTCGGCAATCATGCGGCAGCTCCGGTCGGAAATCGGCGGGTTACGAGAATGACCACCCTACCCCGATCTCAGTCGCCGGGATAATGCAAAGAATGGGCTTCCCGCAAGGCGTCATCGAGCAGACGTCCTTCCGAATAGACACGCAGCGATTGCGGCCTTTTGACGCCGTCCAACAACCGCGGGCAAGGTTCCGGCACGCCGATCACGGTGCGCACCGGAATGCGCTCGGCATAAACCGGTAACGCATAGTCCTCGTCATCGTCGGCGACGCCCTTGGTGCGGATTTTTGCCGATGCCTGCTCGATCTCCATCGCAATGACGGCGCTCGCCTTGATTTCCTGTTTCGTGCTTTGCCGCAAGGACGCGGTGCGGTCGGGAAAGAAGCGGTCGACCATCGCGACCAGCGCGCGCGCCTTCTCGTCGGGGTCGGTGACGAGGTAAGCCGTGCCAAAGGCCATCACGGCGCGGTAGTCGGCCGAATGGTTGAAGCCGCACCGTGCCAGCACCAGGCTGTCGAGATGCGCAACCGTCAGACACACCCTCTGCCCGTCCGACTGGTTCTCGAGCATGCGGCTGGCGCTGCTGCCGTGCCAATAGAGCTTGTTGTCCTCCCGCCAGAAGAACGTCGGCGTGCAATAGGGCTGGCCGTCGATCACATAGGAGACGTGACACAGCATCGAGGCGTCGAGCAGGCCGTGGACCGTGGCGTGATCGTAGCGGCCGCGCTCATGAAGCCGCTTCACCCGATTGCGCGGCGACACGGAATACGAATTGGGGGCTTCGCTGACGGTCACGGCAACTCCTTCTGGCATCGGTGAGGACGACAGCAGTTGTACCGGCGAATTTGGTCTGCGATAGTGCCAATTACATGCGAAAAATTCCGACCAATTCCTCCTCGACGCCGCGAAAGACCGAGCTGCCGCTCGACCTTTCCGGGCCGCATGTGACGCAACGCGCCTTCTCGCCGCACCGGCTCTATCAGGCGCTTTGCCATGCGATCGTCGGCGGAATCGTCAAACCCGGTGAGCCGCTGCCGCCTTCGCGGACGCTGGCAAGCCAGACCGGTTTCCGCCGCAACGCCGTCACGACGGCCTATGAGCGGCTGATCGCCGACGGGTTTGCGGTCGCCGTCGTCGGCTCGGGCACGTTCGTCGCGGCGAGGATCCCCGCGCAAGCGAGCGGCGCCAGCAAGACCAGGATCGTTATCGAAGCGCCGCCGCAAGGCACGCTGTCGCTCGGCTGTACGCATATCGATGACCGGGCCCTGCAGCGCTTCCGGTCGTTTGTCGGGCGCCGCATGCGCGCCTTCGGGACCGATCATCTGCATTATGGCGATCCCAGAGGCAGCCGCGAACTTCGCACCGCCATTGCCGACCATCTGCTGTCGGCGCGCGGGCTGCGCTGCGATCCCGACCAGATCATGCTGGCATCGGGAACGCAGCACGCGCTTCGCATCGTGCTGAGCGCCATTCTCAAGCCTGAAGATCGCGTCTGGTGCGAAGACCCCGGCTATCCCGCCGCGCGACGCGCCATCGAGTATTGCGGCTACCGCCCCGTGCCAGTGCCGGTCGACGCATCCGGCCTGATCGTCGCCAAGGGACGCACCTTCGCGCCATCGGCGCGCGCGGCCTATGTGACGCCCTCGCATCAGTTTCCGCTCGGTGTGCAGATGTCGATGAACTGCCGGCTGGAGCTGCTCGACTGGGCCAGGGATGCCGACGCCTTCGTGCTCGAGGACGATTACGACAGCGAGTTCAGATATGACGGCGCACCATTGCTGTCGCTTGCCGGCATCGATCATCTGCGGCGCGTGATCTACATGGGCACATTCTCCAAGACGTTGTTTCCCGGCTTGCGTATCGGCTATTGCGCGCTGCCCGAGAAGCTGATCGGACCGGTAACGATGGCGCGTGCGGCGCTCGACCGTTTTCCCGGCACGCTGCTGGAGGGCGCGGTGGCGGATATGCTGAACTCCGGCGCGTTCGCCGCCAATCTGCGGCGCGTGCGCGGGCTCTACCGCGAGGCCCGCGACGTGCTGGCCGCAACGCTGTCTACTGCATCGGAAGGCCACCTCTCGGTGCCGGTGCCGTCGCAGGGCCTGCATCTGGTGGCGCGGTTCGATCCGTCGGTCGACCCGCTGGTCGCCGCCGAGGCCAAGACCGCCGCCGGCGTCGAAGGCTGGCTGCTGGCTGAAACCTATCATCGCGCGCCGCCGCTACCGGGATTTGTGCTCGGCTTTGCCGGCCACCCGATTCCGCAATTGAAAGCGTCGGCCGAGAAACTGGCAAAGGCATCGCTGGCCGCGCTGCGGGCCAACCGCAAACCAGACATTCGTGGAACCGGCACCGGCAAAGCGCGAACGCCTGCTTCGCCGCGATCCCGATCCGCGCGCTAACCGAGCGCCCTAGGAGAATCGCCGCCGCTTCCGCTAAATGCAGTGAACAGTCATCACGACGGAGACACCGGATGCCAGCGAATCGCAACGTGATCTATCTCATCATCGGCGTGCTGGCCGTTGCGGTCGGCGTGCTCGGCTACAATCTCTATCAGGTCAAGAAACAACCTGACGGCCTGCAGATCAATGTCGGCCCCGACGGGCTCAAAATCCAGAGCAAGTGAGGGAGGCCAATTTGGCAATCATGAAGCGCGCCGCGGCCCTCGCTCTTGCAGTTCCCGCCGGTCTCGCGCTCTGGCTGCTGGCCTCCCCGGCTGCCGCGCAGCAATTCTCGCGCGAACAGGACATCGGGGAATTGCGGCTCGGTCAGCGCGTCCTCGTCGACGACGGATCGTGTCCCGCCGGACAAATCAAGGAAATTTCGGGCGCGCAGATGACGACATCCGGCGTACTGCGCACGCGCAAATGCGTTCCGCGCCTGGGATCGAAGCAGAAGCGATAGTCCGCCGCAGCAATCCTGCTGCGAGCGAGCTTGTCTAATTTATTGCGAGCTTGTCTAATATTTCTTGAAAGGGCGCGACGGCGCGCGAATTAGTTCGTCGACGGCTCGAACATGCATTGCAGCGTCGGCTTGGCGATCTTGGTGAAGGTAGGTCCGATCTCGGACTGCTTCGACGGCGGCACCCAATCGGTCTCGATCGTGGGTACGCCGGTCTCGCTGATGCCGCGCAGCAGGGCTTCGCGCAGGTCGCTATCCTCGACGGTGGCGGCGGCATAGTCGTGCAGGCAGCTGCAAACGGTTTCGGGATGCGCCCAGCGTCCGACCATATGGGGCGCGCACAGCCGGACAAACTCACCGCGGGGATCGGGAAGCTTGAACATCGAGCCGATCGGCCCCTGCTGGAACCGCAGCTGCGCGGTCAACTGGGTTTGGGCCTGGGTCGAAGCGCCCGTCAAAAACGAGACAAAAATCACAGCGGAACTAAAACGTACAAGCATGCGCAACCTTTACCGGCAAATTTCTTGAGAGCTATTCGCTGCGGTTAGTTGACTGCCGCGACAACGATCGGCTGCGGAGCCGAGGTCGCAACCGATGCGCCGTTGTAGGAGAAGGTGCCGATGCCGGGCAAGCCGTTGTCGGAGGAGCCGGCGATCGAGGGACCAGCCAGGATGAAAGCGAAGGCGAGGATGAAGCTGAAGGTCCGCATGTGACTGTCTCCGGTTTCGGTGCCGGCGTCCCCGCCGTTCGTTGGCAGAGTGGTAACCAACGGCTGTTTCCGGATATCTGCGCCAAAAGCGGAAAATGGTTTCATCGCCGGGGAGAATTGTTTCGTCGACCGGTCGGGACGAAACATTGGTGATAAAAACACAATGATTTCAATCAGGTGGCGTGCTGCATCGCAAGCCCGGCACCGGGGTCCGTGTTACTTTGCATGGGGTTGTTTTCGATATTTTGTTTCAGGACCCTGCGGCGCTCGCCGAAGAGGCGCCTGCACAAAACCGGATTACTCGCTGACGACCTCAATCAGGTCCGGCTCAACGGTCACCACCGGCGATCCGCAATAGGTGAACGTCCCTACCCCGGGCATATCGCGATCGGCGCTGCCGGCCAGCGACGGGCCGGTCAGGACGAAAACAAGAGCAGTGATGTAGCTGAGGGCTCGCATCCAACGTCTCCATTCACCATCTGGAGATAAGACGCCGCTTTCGGTCAGCCGGTTCGACGCGCCGTCGCAAGTTCTTAATGATTGTCTGGTGAATAGGCTGCAGTGCAGCAAACCCGGTTGTGAACCGAAGCATCGGTCCGGCCGACTCAATCAAACACCGTGCAACTTTTCCTGTTGGTTCTGCGTTGTCTGAATTCACAATCCAACGAAGGATAGCCGTCGTGGGCAATGGCAACATCGGTGTTGGAAATCCAAACGCGCCCCGTAAATCAGGCCAGCAGATGGCCGGCGCGATGTCGCAGCAAGGCGCCCCGGTCATGGGCGACAATCAATGCTCGCCGCAAAAATTCGTGCGGCTGGTCGGCTGCCACGATCCCAAGGCGCGCGATCTGAAGCCTCGCGACCTCACGCTTGGGGATACCAGAATCCGAACGAGTTCCGAGGCGCGCCCATATCCCAATCCGGCGAAGCGGTAAGCCCGGACCGGTCCTCCCCGGATTACCTCATCAAGTTACTGGACGAACTCGCCACATTTCTGCACCGCGGCGTCGGCGGCCCCCCAGGGCATGACCGGCACCGAGGACGTTGAGTTCTTCGGTGAACCGTCGATCAGCCGGTCCGAATACACCATGTAGACCAGCACGTTCCGCTTTGCATCGCAGCCGCGGACGATCTGCATTTTCTTGAAGAACAGCGAGCGGCGCTGGCGAAACATGTCGTCGCCCTGGGACATCTTCGCCTTGAAGTGGATCGGACCGATCTGGCGGCAGGCCAGCGAAATGTCCGAAACCTCCTCTGCGAGCCCGAGCCAGCCCTTGTAACCACCCTTCTCCGGCACCGTGAAGTGGCAGGCCACCCCGTCGACCTCGGGGTCGTCGACGCCATAGGTCGCAAGCTTGTCATTCGGGCTCAGCCATTTGAACACGGTGGAGCGGCGGAAGATCAGATCCGGCTCGTCAGCGGCAACGGCCGGGCCGGCCTGCCACACCGTCAGCGCCACCACCACACACGACACCGCCAGGGCCAAATTTCTCCATGAACTGTCACACTTACCGCTGGCCTTGAATGTCATTTCTAACTCCGCTGAATGGCTCACCGGCTATGTAATGCGCAAACGGTGGAGGGGAAGGCTGCCGGCGACGCGGCGTGCCCGCGTTTAACGGAATGTGAGCCTTTTTTGTTACGCTTGGGCCGAAAAGCGGCGGGTTTAGAAGGCCTCCGCTGGTGAACGCTTTTCGCGTCTGCGACAACAAATGATTATCGGAACATCGGATTCGACGATCTGGACTCGGGGAATTGGCGCGTGAGCGGGCATCGGATTATTAGTTTGAGTAGTACAAGCGTAAGCAGCGTCAGCCAGCGATTTTGGCAAATTGCGATTTTGGCGGCCGCAGGCACCATCGGCGTCACCTCCCACGCCGACGCCGCCCTGTATTACTGGCAGGATTCCGAACCCAGCTTCTCTCGGCCGGCGCCCCCGACCCAGCCGCGAAAGCAGCGCGCGCGCAAACCCTCGAACAGCAAGATCCAGGCTGTTGAAAAGGAAACCGGCGCCAAGCCACACGGTCCGTTGATCATCGCGATCTCGATCAATCAGCAGAAGGTCAGGGTTTACGATTCCAACGGATT
>JACDAG010000402.1 GCA_013695565.1 Bradyrhizobium sp. | reverse complement strand
GCGCCGCTCTCGCCGGCGACCACGGCGCGCGTCGCCGCCGCACCGCCCTTGTAGGGCACATGCTTGAACTGGATGCCGAGTTCCTTCTGCATCACCACGGCGGTGATGTGGTTGGCGCCGCCCACGCCGGAATTGGCGACGGCGAGTTTGCCGGGATTGGCCTTGGCATAGGCGATCAGTTCGGCCGCCGTCTTGACCGGAACTGATTCATGTACGGCCAGCACATACGGCCCGAACATCACCATCGTGACGGGGGCGAGATCCTTCTCGAGATTATAGGTCAGGTTCGAAAACAGGCTGGGCGCCGTCGTGAGCGAACCGAGATCCGTCAGCAGCAAGGTCGTGCCGTCGGGGGTCGCCTTGGCGACGGCGTCGGCGCCGAGATTGCCGGACGCGCCGGGCTTGTTCTCGATCACCACGCTCTGGCCGATCGCCGCCGACAGTTTCGGGCTGATCAGCCGCGCCAGGATGTCGGAGGTTCCGCCGGGCGCGAACGGAACGATGATGCGCACCGGCCGGTCGAAGTTCTGGGCCGTGGCGGCGCCAGGCAGTTGGCTGAACAGGAAGGCTGCGGCGAGGGCGGCGTGACGCCCGAAACGTGGAAACATAGTTGTTCCTCCCGGTCGAAGTTGCGCAAGCGCTCTGCGGCGCAGCACATCGCGGTCTTTGGCCGCGCTGATGGCACGATAGGTGATGACCGATCCAATAGCGAACTAGAATGAGGATGATCCGATACCAATTTTGGATCAAACTGCGGGAGATGGGCTAGTGTGGCCAGACGGAAGCGGTCGGTACGGCCAAGAAGCGGCCGGGGATAAAGGGGCGGGATGTTCGAATTGAGTCAGGTGCGCTGCTTCGTGGCCGTGGCGGAGGAGCTGCATTTTGGCCGCGCCGCCGCCAGGCTGAACATGACGCAGCCGCCGCTCAGCCGGCAGATCCAGATTCTCGAACGGATTTTGGGCGTGAAGCTGCTTCAGCGCGGCAACCGCCTGGTTCGGTTGACACCGGCCGGACAAAGCTTCCTGACCGAGGCGCGGCTGATCCTGAAACTCACGGAAAGTGCGGCCCTGCTGGCAAGGCGCGTCGCCGCCGGCAAGGCCGGCTCGGTCAATATCGGCTTCACGGCGGCATCTTCATACAGCTATGTCCCCGAATTGGTCGCGGCCTGCCGTCAGCAATTGCCGGATGTCGAATTGATCCTCAAGGAGATGGTCAGCGGCGACCAGCTCAAGCGTCTTGGCGCGGGCGAAATCGATATCGGTCTGCTGCGGCCGCCGATCCCGCGCAGCGGCCTGCAGTTTTTCCGGGTCAAGGCCGAACGCATGATCGCGGCCGTGCCGGCAGGGCACCAACTCGCAAAGTCGACAACGATCAGCCTGCCGGATCTCGCGGCCGAGCCCTTCATCACGTATGCGCCCTATGAGGCCCGTTACTTCCACGACCTGCTGGTGGAGCTGTTTTCGCGCGCAGCAGTGGCGCCAGTGTATGTCCAGCACCTCGCGCAGATCCATTCGATCCTGGCCATCGTGCAAGCCGGCGTCGGCGTGGCGCTGGTGCCGGAGGCCGCGGAAAAACTGCAGTTCAGCGGCGTCGCGCTACGGCCGCTGGCCGATCCGCAGCAACGGGTCGCCGAACTCTACTTCGTCTGGCGGGACGACAACGACAATCCGCTGTTGCCGGTGATCGCGGCGATAGCTCGCGATCTGGCCGGCGGTGCCTGAACCTGAACCATCCAATCAATGGATCATTCGATCCAGTAATTGGTCTGCCGCGGTGTCGCGCCCCGGTCTACTCCTGAGGTCTTCACAGCGAGGACCGCGGCGATGAGCAGAATGACCCCGAAAGAAATGGCGTTGACGATCGGCAACGGGCTGCTGTCGTTTCCCGTCACGCCGTTCGACGCCGCCAACAAATTCGACGCCGCGCGCTATCGCTCTCATCTCGACTGGCTGTGCGGCTATGAGGTGGCCGGCCTGTTCGCGGCCGGCGGCACCGGTGAATTCTTCTCGCTGACCCCGGCGGAAGTGGTCGACGTCGTCGCGACCGCCGTGCAGGAGACCGCTGGCCGTGTGCCGGTGCTGGCAGGTGTCGGTTACGGCACGGCGATGGCGACGGAGCTTGCGGCTGGCGTCGCGCGCGCCGGTGCCGACGGCATCCTGCTGCTGCCGCCCTATCTGGTGTTTTCCGAGCAGGCGGGACTGGCAGCGCATGTCGAGGCGGTCTGCAAGGCGACCAGCCTTGGCGTCATCGTCTATAACCGCGACAACGCCATCCTCACCGAGGACACCATCGCAAAACTCTGCGAGCGTTGCCCGAACCTCGTCGGCTTCAAGGACGGCGTCGGCGACATCGAGCAGATGACGCGTATCCATCTGCGCATGGGCGACCGGCTGACCTATATCGGCGGATTGCCGACGGCCGAAACTTTCGCGTTGCCCTATCTCGAAATGGGCGTCACCACCTATTCCTCCGCCGTGTTCAATTTCGTGCCGGAATTCTCGACCAAGTTCTATAAGGCCGTGCGGCGGTGCGACCGCGAAACCGTCCAGGCTGGCTTGCGCGATTTCATCATGCCGCTGCTCGCCATCCGCAACCGCAAGCGCGGTTACGCCGTCTCGATCATCAAGGCCGGGATGAAGGTGATCGGTCGCGATTCAGGCCAAGTGCGCTCGCCGCTGACCGACCTGACACCTGCAGAGGTCGAGGAACTGTCGGCACTGGTCGGCCGGTTGAAAGCAAGCGAGTTTTCCAACCGGGCGCTTGCTGCTGCGTAAATCCGAGCGGCTGGGGGCGATCCGCGCCGCGGCAGGGATGCAAGCTGGCGGATCGGTGAGGGCGGTAGCAATGAAAATCCTTAGGTGAAATCACTAAACGCATGGTGGACGTTCGATAGCTATTCCTTCTCCGAGACCATCGATATAAATTGGGCGTTGCCGAAGTACCTTTCGATAGGCGTGACTCCTGCTGCAACCGTTCCTATGAAAGCCAAGAGCCGACCCCGCTTCGACGTCGAGGTCCTGCGCGAGCGTGCGGGCGCAAAGGTATTTGCGCGCGGCGAAGCCTATTGTGGCGGCGGGCAGGTTGATATTCTCGTCATCGACCCTCGGCGCGTGCTGGCACAGGTCTCGGGAACGGAAGACTACCGCGTAGAATTGACAGGGCAAGGCAAGCATTTTACCGGCGTATGCTCATGTCCCGCGTACGGGGACTGGGGCTTCTGTAAGCATCTGGTGGCCACCGGGCTGGTGGCGAATGAGGCGAAGGCAGACGAGGCGGGCGGTTACGACGCATTTGCGCGGATTCGCGATCATCTGAAGCAAAGAGGTGTCGACGCCCTCGTCGAGATGATCGTGGATATGGCGGAGCACGACCCTGCATTGTTTCGTAAACTCCATACCGCCGCTGCGTTGATCGACGCCGATGAAAAGACCCTTGGAGCGCGATTGCGCAAGGCGATCGACAGCGCGACGCGTACCAGGGAATTTGTCGAATACAGTGACGCATCCGACTGGGCGGACCAGGTGAATTCCGTACTGGAAACCATCTCCGGCCTGGCCTCGGGAGCCCGAGCCGGCCTTGCGCGTGAACTCGCCGAACGGGCGCTCGATCGGATCGAGCAGGCGATCGAGCGCATCGATGATTCCGACGGTCACTGCAGCGCGCTGCTGCAAAGTGCGCGCGACATCCACCTCACTGCGATCTGCGAACTCCGGCCTGAGCCGATTCAGCTCGCCCGCGATCTGTTCGCCCGCGAGATGCAGGACGACTACGGCACGTTCGAGGGCGCCATGGAACTTTACGCCGAGCCGCTCGGCGAGAGCGGTCTCGCCGAGTATCGCCGGCTCGCTACCGAGGCGTGGCAGAAACTATCCCCATCGTCCGGACGCCGAGTGGAAAAGGAATCGGCGCAACAGGAGGTTCTCGGCAATTCGGACCAGCTCATGAGGATTCTCGACTTCTTCGCCGAACGCGAAGGCGACGTCGATGCCCGCATTGCCCTGCGGTCCAAGGACCTGTCATCCCAGTGGAGCTATCTGCAGCTCGCCGAATTCTGCCGCGCACACGGGCGTGAGGAAGAGGCTGTTCGCCGTGCCGAGGAGGGGCTCTGGTTATTCGAGGACCAGCGGCCGGACGAGCGACTCGTATTCTTCGCAGCGGATATCTTGTCGAAGTCAGGTCGAAAGGGCGACGCCGAGAAGCATCTGCAGCGCGCATTCGAAAAGACACCCTCGCTGCACCTCTACGCGCGGCTGCGCCAATTCGGCGGCGAGGAGATTCGCGAGCGCGCTGTCAGCTTTCTGGAGGCCATGCAGGCCGCAGGAGAGCGAATCCGTTGGTTTCAACCGTCCGATCTTCTCATCCGGATCTGGATGTTTGAGAAGATGTTCGATGCCGCTTGGGCAGTGGTGCGGAAGCATGGCTCTTCGCCGGACTTGAAGGTGGAACTCGCCAAGGCCAGCGAGGTGACCCATCCGAATGAGGTGCTTGAAGTTTACGCCGAACGTGTTGTTGCGCTTGTCAACACGGGTGGTAATTCGGGTTACGCGGAAGCGGCGAAACTTGTCACGCGCATGGCGACGCTGCGTAGCAAGAGGGAACAGGGAGATTATGTCCTGGCGCTCAAAGCGCGTTTCGATCGCAAACGCAATTTCATGAAGTTGCTGGGTTGAGCCGATGCGGCGGGCCAAAATCGAGGAGCAGAACGGCTTCATGCTGAGACGTCAGCACGAATTCCGCATGGCTGCGGACGCGGTGACCGATGCCTGGATGGCGTTCGCCGAGGTTCAGGCCGTAGCCGTGATCGGCTCGGTCGCCAAGATGCTCTGGAAGGAGGTTCCGCGGTTTAGTGAGTTCCGTCGCGCGGGCATCGAGGTCTGGCATGATGGCTGGTCGATGCCGCCGGCGCTTCACCGGGCGCCGACTGGTTCCTTGCCGAACTCGGCGCGCATCTGGTCGGCGATGGTCTGCCGCTCGCCGGCGGCGCCCTGACGCTCGCCGTGCCGCATCCGATCATTGCCCGCCGCACCTGGCTGTGGCGGGCCGATAATGGCGTGGTGATCGAGGCGGTGGGATTTGCGTCGGCGGGATTCGCTAGCGCAGGACAAAAGGATTCCACCGGCGATGCCGGGCGCCGTTGGCTGGCCGGGCTCGCGGACGGAATGGTGCACGAAGACTTTGTGGGCCCGGGACCGGCTCGACCGGTGCTGTCCTGGATCGGTCCGCGTCCGTTCACGGAAACTGAACTCGACCGTCTGCGAGAGGTCGCCCGTTTTGCCGCCGCACCACTCGCAGCGCTTTCGGCGCGCGCGACATTGACCGCGACGCTCGAGGCGTATCTCGGCCGGCGCAGCGCGGCGCGCGTGCTGGCAGGACCGCTGCGGCGCGATGTCGGCGAAACCATTCGCGCGGCGTTGCTTTACGCTGATCTGCGCAGCTTCACTGCATTGTCGGAGTCCGCGCCGCCGGCCTCCGTCATCACCGCGCTCGATGCCTGGTTCGATTGCATGGCCGGATCCGTCCACGCCTTCGGCGGTGAGGTGCTGAAATTCATTGGCGACGGCATGCTGGCGATCTTTCCGGTCAGTGGCGACAAGCCTGCCGACGCCTGCAACGCAGCACTTCGCGCGGTCACGTCCGCGCAGGCCGGCATGGCGCATCTCGATGTGGCGCGGCGAGAGCGGGGGCTGCCATCGCTTTCCTTCGGCTCCGCACTTCATCTTGGCGAAATTCTGTGGGGCAATGTCGGGGCGGCGGACCGGCTCGATTTCACCGCGATCGGTCCAGCCGTCAATCTGGTCAGCCGGCTCGAAGGGCTTTGCCGGCCGCTCGGCCGAACGGTCTTGATTTCCGGCGCGGTCGCCGCTGAAGCCACCACAAAACTGATCCCGCTCGGAACGCATCCGCTGCGTGGCATCGCCGTGCCTTGCGACGTCTACACGGTGCCGGACGGCTAGCAGGCGGGCTCAGCTCAAAATATCGAAAACAACCCCATGCAAAGTAACAATGGTCCGCCGGAACCCCCGCGGAACCGATCACAAAGAAGTTAAACCGATCGGTTGACAATCCGCTACGGACGGTTATGTTAAACCACATGGTTGAACAACAAACCCATCTCGACGCCGTCTTTCATGCGCTGGCCGATCCGACCCGGCGCGCCATGCTTGGCCAGCTCGCGGAACGGGAACTCACGATCGGGGAACTGGCGACCCCGTTCAGCATGAGCTTTGCTGGCGCTTCGAAACACGTACGGGTGCTGGAGAACGCAGGCCTGGTGATGCGCACGATCCAGGGCCGCACCCATCTCTGCCGCCTGCAAGCGGCGCGGCTCGCCGAAGCCAATGAGTGGCTGCGGCGTTACGAGCGCTTCTGGAATGACAGGCTCGACACGCTGGAATCCCTGTTGCGCGCCGAAGACGAGGCGGCAGCAAAGAAAAGCAAAGCGGTGAAGGAGTAGAGCGATGGATACGAATGCAAACCCCGACGCCTATGGCGAACTGATCGAGCCGACGACGCTCAGGATTCAGCGGCTGCTGCCTGGTCCGATCGAGCGTATCTGGGCCTATCTCACCGACAGTGAACTGCGTCGCAAATGGCTGGCGGCAGGTGCGATGGAGATGAAGGTCGGCACGGCCTTCGAACTGGTCTGGCGAAACGATGAACTCACCGATCCGCCCAGCGCGCGGCCAGATGGCTTTCCCGAAGAGAACCGCATGCAAAGCCGGATCACCGAGCTCGATCCGCTGCGCAAGCTCTCGATCGCCTGGAACAACAGCGGCGACGTGACGTTCGAACTGGAGCCCAAGGGCAAAGGCGTGTTGCTGACCGTGACCCATCGCCGTCTGCCCGACCGCTCGACCATGCTCAAGGTCAGCGCCGGCTGGCACATGCATCTCGATGTCCTTGTCGCCCGCGCGACGGGCAACGAGCCGGCGCCATTCTGGGAAGGCTGGAGCCGCCTGCAAAAAGAATACGACGGGCGGCTTCCGGCCTGACGCTGCAGTTCGACGCGGAACGCAACAAACGACGCAACAAACAGGAGATTAGCCATGAAGACTCATGTCGTTTCGGCAGGGGAATGGGAAACTGCGCGCCAGCAACTGCTCGTGAAGGAGAAGGCGAATACCCGCGCCCGTGACGCGCTGGCCGCCGAACGCCGGCGGATGCCGTGGATGCTCGTCGAGAAGGCTTACACGTTCGACGGGCCTGGCGGCAAAGCGAGCTTGCTTGACCTGTTCGACGGCCGCCGTCAGCTGATCGTCTATCGCGCCTTCTTCGAGCCCGGCGTGCACGGTTGGCCGGAGCAGGCTTGCCGCGGCTGCTCCATGGTGGCCGACCAGGTCGCCCACGTTGCCCATCTGAATGCGCGTGACACCACACTCGCGTTCGCCTCGCGCGCGCCGCAGGCCGACATCGCGCGGCTGAAAAAGCGGATGGAATGGAAAATGCCCTGGTACACCGTCACGGGCAGCTTCGACAAGGACTTCGGCGTCGACGAGTGGCACGGCACCAACGTGTTCATCCGCGACAGCGGCAAAATCTATCGTACCTACTTCATCAAGAGCCGCGGCGACGAGCAGATGGGGGGCACCTGGAACTACCTCGACGTCACGCCGCTCGGCCGGCAGGAGGTCTGGGAGGATTCGCCCGAGGGCTATCCGCAGACTCCGACATACAAGTGGTGGAACTGGCACGACAGCTACGCCCCGGACGCAGCACCCGACAAAAAATGGGTCGAGGTGTCGGACGCCGGCGAGGCCGCTATGCGGAAACAAGCCGGCTAGAGCGCGAAGAGATTAGATCGAGCTGCATCCGCGATGAAACTGCGCTCCCTCTCCCGCTTGCGGTCGCTTGCGGGGGAGGGCTGGGGTGGGGGTGTACCCACGAATCACACTCTTCGATTGGAGAAAGCCCCCACCCGCTGCGCTCTTCGAGCGCAGCGACCTAAGAGCGAGCTTCGCTCGTCTCGACCCCGCAAGCGGGAGAGGTGCACCGAGTTCGCGGCCAAACCGATTCAATCAAATGGCTTCACGCTTTAGTCCGGTACTGTACGACGCCGCCTTGAAGGAGAGACAACATGAGCGAAAGCCTTGCCGTCAGACGCGGCCCCGGCGCAATCCCTGGTGATCACGGCAACGCCGCCGCGATAGGCGCCGCCGATGTCCTCTATCTCGCCGCCGCGCCGACTTGAGCGATCATGGCGCTGCTGACGTCCGTCATGGGTGGCGGATCGCTCGATGCGCTGTGTTCGGCGGCGTCGCCGCTCAGTGGAATGGTCCCGATGTATTTGCTGATGAGCGCCTTCCATTTGGCGCCCTGGTTGAATCTGATTTCCAGCCGGCGAAACGGTATCCACCGTTGCTGATCCCGTTCGACATCCAGATTGGTTCGCTTCATCCCACCGAAAGGAAACAACATGAGCAAGGTTTTTGCCGGCGGCTGCGCCTGCGCCGCGATCCGTTACGAAATTTCCGGCGAACCCGTGTTCATGAACCACTGCCAGTGCCTGGACTGCCAGCGCAGGAGCGGCACTGGACACGGGTCCTATCTGACATTCATGGGCAGGAAGAGCGTGAAGCTCGAGGGCAAGGCGGCGCATTGCGACGTCGTTGGCGATAGCGGCAATGTGAAGACGCACAGCTTCTGCCCGGCCTGCGGGTCACCGGTTTATCTGACATTTGCGGCGATGCCGGAACTCTTCACCGTGCACGCGGCAAGCCTCGACGATCCCACCCGTTTCAAGCCGCAAGCCGTCACCTACGGAATCCGCGGCTACGCCTGGGACGATCTCGATCCCGGCTTGCCGAAATTCGACAAGATGCCACCTGCTGCCAGTTCCTGAAGCAACCAATATGCGTAAAAAAAATCATCCGGCGCATGTCGCCTTTGGCGCTTCTCGAACGTCTTGAATGGAGAACCGCCAAAACGGAGATCTGCAATGGACCATTCTCGCTATCGCTGGGTGATCGTCGCGGCTGGCGGCACGCTGGGCTGTGTCGCGATCGGTGCGATGTTTTCGCTGCCGGTGCTGCTGCAATCGATCACACGCGATACGGGCTGGTCGGTCGCCGGGGTGTCGAGCGCGATGACGGTCGGTTTCCTGGCCATGGCGTGCTGCAGCATGCTCTGGGGCAACCTGTCCGACCGGTTCGGCCCGCTGCCGGTGGTGCTGACGGGATCAACGGTGCTGGCGGGAAGCATTTTTCTGGCAAGCCAGGCGACCTCTTTGCTCGCGTTCCAATTCATCTTCGGCGTTCTGGTCGGCGGAGCGATTGCCGCGATCTTCGCGCCGATGATGGCCTGCGTCACCGGCTGGTTCGATACCCATCGCAGCCTAGCGGTCTCCCTGGTGTCGGCCGGCATGGGAATCGCACCCATGACCATGGCGCCACTGGTGGCCTGGTTGGTCGCGAGCCATGACTGGCGAACGACGCTGCAGATCGTCGCTGGAATCGTTGCCGTCATCATGATCCCGGTCTCGCTCCTGGTGCGGCGTCCGCCGGCGCTTGCGGGCGGAAGTGCGGTAGCCGCGGCAGATGGTGGACCACCGGCCGACATGTCGGTGGGCGAGGCGGTGCGGTCGCCCCAGTTCATCATCCTGCTGCTGACGAATTTCTTCTGCTGCGCCACCCATTCGGGACCGATCATCCACACGGTGAGCTACGCCGTCAGCTGCGGCATCCCGCTGATCGCGGCGGTGTCGATCTACAGCCTCGAAGGCTTCGCCGGGCTCTTTGGCCGCATCGGGTTCGCATCCTCGGCGACCGGCTGGGCGCCAAGCGCGTTCTCGTCGCGGGATTGCTGATTCAGGCCTTCGGCGCGCTGGCCTATGTGTTCGTCCGCGACCTTGCCGCGTTCTATGCGGTGGCGGCGGTGTTCGGCTTCATCTATGCCGGCACGATGCCGTTATACGCCGCGATCGCGCGCGAGAATTTCCCGTTGAAGATGATGGGCACCGTGATCGGCGGCACGGCGATGGCAGGCAGCCTCGGCATGGCCACCGGGCCGATCGCCGGTGGTCTGATCTACGACACCTTTGCCAGCTACACGTGGCTGTATGTCGGCTCATGGGCCATGGGACTTGGTGCCTTCCTGATCGCGATGACCTTCAAACCGTTCCCGAAGGCGACCCCCAACGCGCAAGCGGCGCCGGTGCCGGCCTCGGCATAGACAAAAAAATAGGCCCGGGCACGTGTTGGCGTGCCCGGGCCTTGCTTGTTGCGATCAATGCATCGCTTCTTCCGACGCCGCGATCCACGCGATAACAGCCTCAGAGAAGCCGTTGACGCGCGTCCAGGCGTCGTAGCCGACACCGTGCTGGTAGGAGGCCACATTGACCATGGTGCCGCGTGCCCTGGGGTTGGGCACCGGGTCGTGGCTCTGCTCGTCGGTGAAGACGATCAGGCGATCGCCCTTGCGGTCGATCTCCGTCACGGCCTTGCCGAGATAGGTGCCGCCATGCGGCTGCGAGCCGACGATCGCATCGCGCAGCGCGAAGCCGCGGCGGGGAGGGACCTTCACGACCTCATTGCTGAACGTGAAGATCTCCACCTCGTCGCACACCTCGCGGGCGAGGATCGCCAGACCGCAGGCCGCTTCCAGCCGCGTCATCTCGGACTGCGCCGAGAGCGGATAGACCATCGAACCCGACACGTCGATCAGCAGCCGCGTGCGGCCGGGAAGCCGCACCAGGCCCTTGAGCGACTTCAGCATCGCGGATTCGAGCTCGGGCTCGAAATCCGGCGCATAGCGCGCCGCCGTGATGAAGCGATAGGGCAGGACACGGTCCGTCCGCATCGCATCGATCGCATCCGCGATGGTCTGGCGCGGCACCTCCGCCTTCTGCATCAGGCGCAGGTTACGCAGCAGCGCAAGCCCACCCAGCCGCTTCTCGGCGATCAGCCGCTCGAAGGTCTCGCGCTTGTCCTTGCCGGACGAGAGCGAAACCTCCCAGGTGTCGGCGGAAGCAAGCTCGCCATCGACGAGCTGCTTCCAGACCTTGGCCTGGTCGGCGTCCCTGGGCTTGGCATGCACCAGGAACAGGACGTCCCGGATGCGCACCGCGCCGTCGCGGTCGTACTTCGCGAGCTGATACGCGTCGAACCTGGTGACGGCGCGCGCCAGACCCTTCTTGATTTGCGCCGAGACCGGCTGACGCTTGCGCTGCTGCTGCGGGCCGAGCGCATCCGCCCAGTAGATCGCCAGCAGCTCCGTCATCTCGTCGGGGCGCTGGATCATTTGGGCCAGCGTATCGGCCACCAGCACGCGGTGCTTCTCGTGCCGCGCCATCTCGCGCACCACCAGCAGCGGCGCATGCCGCAGCTTCATCACCTCACGCGCCTCGATCGCCAGTGCGGCCACGCGCTCGGGCGCGACCTTCGGTACCAGCGCCTTGATACGCTCGGCGATGGCGACGCCGTCCTCGTAGAACTGGCGCTCCCACAGGAGGCAGCTCATCAGCGCGCGCTTCAGCTCCATTTCAGGCGTGAAACGCTTGGCCCGCGCACCCTCACGGGTGAAGGCGCGGACAATCCTGTTGATTGTGACCATGACGGCCTCCTCTTGGGTTGAGTATGGATTGAAAAAAGACACCGGGGAACAGGCGAGGCTGTAACCGCCCTTGCGAGCGTCCACATGCTCTGCCGCTGAGCTACGGACTTGCGTCCGGAAGGATTCGAACCTCCGACCTTGCGATTACGAAGTAACAGCACTCTTCACCACCGGCGTTTGGTTTGCATAGGAAACACGATCCGGGAACAGGCGATGCTGAGACCCCAGACTACGGTCTCCCGCAGGCCGGGTAGCGCTCTATCCGCTGAGCTACCGGCGCATGGAACGCCGGGCGGGATTCGAACCCGCGACCTCTCGTGTTGCAGACGAAGTAACAGCGATCTTCACCACGGATCGTGATTGGGTTGGCGGGGAACGAGCGATGCTGTTGCTGCCCTAGCGGGCGATCCGCCTTTCGGCGTGCGAGATTCGAACCCGCTCGGCGCCGAAGCGCCTTTTCCACGAAGTAACAGACATCTTCACCACCGCCTTGCCGAAGCTAGCGCATCGACAATTGGAAGGGCACGCTGGGGAACGGACGATATCGGTGTCAGTGATTCAACTCCGCTCATCCCGAAGGACGAACGGGAGCCGTGGCGCGTGCGGGTCCCTTGCCGGGCCGCTCCACGGTGCGTGACTTCACAGGCGGGATTCGAACCCGCTCTTTTCCTGTGAGCGAAGTATCCGAAATCTTCACCACCAGCGTTTGGTTTGGCCGCAAGATGCGGCAAACCGGGTAACAAGAAAAACTCGTTCGCGGCGCGTGAACGGTGCGCCGCAATCGCGAACCCAAAAAGGTCCGCTCTGTCATCGGTATCCGGCTCATCGCCTTCGTTCCCTCCGACAGGCCCCGCGCTCTCAGGCACACGCCTCTCCGGCGTGAGCCCGGGGATCCGGGTCTCCCGTTCCGGCTTTGAGCCGGGATATTTCAAAACGAGCCGGCTTCGGAAAATAAAAAACCCTCCGGAGCTTTTTGGCTCGGGAGGGTCCGTAGAGCGGACTGTCGATATCGCCTAAGCGAGATCGCTCCCATGAGCCAGGCGCGCGCCGTCGATCGGCAAACAGCCGTTCGATAGTTGGACGCGGATTTCGTATCTGTGGTTCATCACAGGGCTCATGTTGGTTCGCAAACCCGATTGTCTGCGAGGGCGCGGGAAATACGCCCGCACGTTGCGGATGTCAAGCGGCAAGACGAGTCAATGTTGCAACAGGCGACGGAATTGTTGTAATCGCGCAAGCTTTGCCGCGTCAAAGCTCAGCCGGCAAAGGCCTTGTCGAGGTCGGCGATGACAATCTTTTGCATCTTTATCATGGCCTGCATGGCGCGATCGGCCTTTGTGCGATCGGGATCGCCGAGGTAACGGCCCAGCGCCGTGGGGATCACCTGCCAGGAAAGACCGAATTTGTCCTTGAGCCATCCGCATTGCGATTCCGCGCCGCCGTCGGCGGTCAGTTTATTCCAGAAGTAGTCGACTTGTTCCTGGGTCTCGACGCTGATGAAGAAGGAGACCGCCTCGTTGAACTTATACCTGGGGCCGCCATTGAGCGCGTTGAACTTCTGCCCCTCGAGTTCGAAACTCGCCATGAAGTCGTTGACGATTTCGACCTTGGCAGTGGGAAACACCGATTTGTAGAAGGCGACGGCCTCGGGGACGTTGTTGTCGAACCAGAGGAACGGCGTGATCGAAGTCATGGCGGGTTTCCTTGTGGTTGCGTTCAGTTGAACGTGGTCTCGTCCACAGGACGAACGAGGGGACCGCAATCCGACAGGGTGTGTTTCTCTTTTTTGGCCGATTTTGCAAGGCGCGGCCGTTGCCGCCTTGACGCGCATTGCGGACTTCGGCCGGACATCTCGCCATGTCCGATAAGTGCCTGCCAGGACCGAACATCTGCATGCTTCCGTACGATTTCCGGATTTGGCTCTGCACCTGTCTGCCTGCGGCAAAATGCGCGGCGCAATTGATGCGATCCTCTTTGACCTCGCGCCGAGGGCACTATAACGTCCCTAGACCGATCGGTCTAATGGAGGTAACTAGCGATGCGCGTTGCAAAAGATGACGTCGATGTGAGGTTACAGATTCCGGGTGCCGTGATCCGCCAGCGAATGAATTTCGGGAGCGCCAGCGGCTACGATAATATCAGTGGCGAATATTTCACGCTGTCTGCGGGAGTCGATACGACACCCCTGTTTCAGGGGCTCGATGACAATCTCTGCCAATGTCCGCATTGGGGATTTGTCTTGAAGGGCCGCCTGACCACGACCGATGGCGCGGGCAAACAAGAGGCCGTGGCGGCAAACGACCTGTTCTACTGGCCTCCGGGGCACAATGTCAGAGTGGACGAGGACGCGGAGATCGTTATGTTCAGCCCCCAGCATGCTCATTCCCACGTTATCGATCACATGATCCGGAAGGTGAATGGTTGAACACAGGGATCTTCTGATTACGGTCCGACCGCGTCGTCTCGACGCGGTCGCACGCGTGTCCTGATGCATTCGACAAAAGAGCGGCTGATTAACGCCGGGCTTCGGATGCTGCTCGAGAATGGCTACAACGCGCTCGGGATTCAGGCCGTGCTTGCCGAAACCAAGACGCCCAAGGGATCTTTCTATCATCACTTCAAGGACAAGGAGGACTTCGCCCTCCAGGTGATCGAGGCCTATATCGCGGAGGTTCATACCGTTCTCGACCAATGCCTCGAAAGTCCACAGTTGGCGCCGCTCGAGCGCATCCGCGCCTTCTTCGGAATCGTTCAGCAGAAGTACCGCGAAGAAGGTTATATGGGCTGCCTGATGGGCGGCCTCGGGCAGGAATTATCAGCCGTCAACGAGAACTTCCGAAACTTGATCGAGCGGTGTCTGTCCTCGATAGCGGAGCGCCTTTCAACTTGTCTCGAGGAAGCACGGCAGGCAGACTTGATCGCGCCAACCTCTGATGTCCGTGCCATGGCTGACCTTCTGGTCGACTGCTGGGAGGGGGCTGCTCTGCGCAGCCGGCTGCGGCGCGAACCCTCATCGCTGGGCGCAATGCTGGATTTCTATCTGGCCTCGGTCACAGTGCTACCGAAAAACCGCAAGCGAGGCGGGCGTGGTTAGGCAACATCGGATGCCGCGCCTGCTTCTGTTTGCCCTCGAAACCTGACATCGGTAGGCGTAGTCCGCGCGTTGACTCTACGCCAGGATCGGACATCTATTCGCCTACGGCGTCCTCGACAAGCATTACGACTCGGTCGGCGCGGCATTGCAGTGGACGCTCGAGCAAGGTTTGCAGGATGCGTGGACACCGCCCGTGAAAGACGCGTGGATCGCCGCATATACGGCCGTCGCCGGCGTGATGCGCGACGCAGCAAAGGACGTTCAGGCCGCTGCATGAGCGCTCGCGGGCCTCGCCGGAGCAGGCGTTTCGAGGGCAATTTCCTTCGCCCTCGCGCTTGCCTTTTTACTGGTTTATAAGTTGGAGGTGACGACGAAAATTCTCGCACTCAAACGAAAGCAATAACCAGATGGCACGCGTGCGCTGTATTACCGAAATGGGCATGGGCGTTGATGTTCATGGCAAGGATTCCACCAAGGCCGCCAAGCGCGCGGTGTCCGACGCCATCCGCCATTCCAGCCTCGGCTTCTTCCGGTTGGTGGGGAAGACCGGCAAGGATATGTTTGTCGATGTCACGATTGCGGTGCCGGATCCGGGCTCGGTTGATACCGCGGCGGTCGCGAAAGAACTCCCATACGGAACGGTGACGGTGGCCGCGGTCAGGGGTGGACTGGAGATTCCTGCCGAGCAGGGCGGTGATTCCATCATCATCGCCAACGCTGCCGTGATCGTGAGCCTTGATGACGGCGCGTCCGGCTAGACACCGGGGAAGCCGTCGTTCAAGCTGGCGACAAGAACGGCACCGGGAAACAAGGAGTGTCATCGCCATGAAGCAATTTGCCAAAGCTTTGCTCTTGTCATCAGCGCTTTGCGCACTTTCCTTCTGGCCCGCGCATGCCGATATGGACGTTCCCGCGCTCAAGGCAGCGATCGAGAAGTCGTTCGAGGCCGATTATCCAAAGCTCGAGGCGCTCTACAGGGATCTCCACGCCCATCCCGAACTCGCCTTCCAGGAGGTGAAGACCGCGGCAAAGCTCGCCGCCGAGATGCGCGCGCTTGGTTTCGAGGTCACCGAGAAGGTCGGCAAGACTGGCCTGGTCGCGGTCTACAACAACGGCGATGGGCCGACCATCATGGTGCGCACCGAGCTCGACGCGCTGCCGATGGAAGAGAAGACCGGCCTCGACTATGCAAGCCGCGACAAGGCCGTCGCTTTCGGCAAGGAGTCATTTGTGGCGCACAGCTGCGGCCACGACATCCACATGGCGAACTGGGTCGGCACCGCGAAGACACTGGTCGGGCTGAAAGATCAGTGGAAGGGCACGCTGATGTTCATCGCGCAGCCGGCCGAGGAAATCGTCGCGGGCGCCAAGGCGATGCTGGAAGACGGCCTGTTCACCCGATTCAAGAAGCCGGACTTCGCCTTCGCATTGCACGCCGGCGGCTTCCCGCACGGCTACCTGAACTATCGCATCGGCGTCGGCTCGTCGGTTGCCGACGGCCTTTACATCAAGTTCCGCGGCCGCGGCGGCCACGGCGCGACGCCGCAGGCGACCATCGACCCCATCATGATTGCCGCTCGGTTCATCGTCGACGTGCAAAGTGTGATCAGCCGCGAAAAAGACCCGACCGAATTCGCGGTCGTCAGCATCGGCGCGATCCAGAGCGGCACGGTCGGCAATATCATCCCGGATGAAGCGGTATTGCAGGGCACCATCCGAACCTTCAAACCGCAGGTGCGCACCAAACTGCACGCAGGAATTGAACGGGTGGCGAAGGCGGCAGCTGCGATGTCGGATGCCCCCGCGCCCGACATCAGGATCGTCGAGGGCGCCAAGGCCGTGATGAACGATCCCGCCGTTGTTGCGACCGCTGAGAAAGCGCTGAAGGCGGCGTTCGGGGACAAGTTCAGGATTTCGCCGCCGGGCACGCCGAGCGAGGACTTTTCCGAATTCGCCCATGCCGGGGTGCCGTCGATGATGTTCAACATCGGCGTGCATGATCCGGAGCGGTGGGCCGCGGCCAACAATGGTGGAACGCCGATGCCCGCCAACCATTCACCGCTGTTCGCGCCGGTGCCGAAGCCAACCATCCAGACCGGCGTCACCGCGATGACGCTCGCGGTGCTGAGCGCGTTCGACCAGCACGCAAGAGGAAAATGAGCAGCAATGGTTGACGACAGCAGTACCTACTGGAAAAAAGCCCGCGTCGAATTGCGCGCCGCCGGCTTCGAGCCGGACCGCGCCGCGAAAACCAGCGCGGTGGTGACGATCGCCAGCGCCTATACCAATGCGCATCGCTGCAACAACCGCGTCCGCACCATCACCGACCTGTTGGTCGAACTCCTCGCGGAGCGCGGCGGGCAGGGGCTGATCGTGGGCGCGCCGGCGGTGTCGGACGCGCTGACGCAGGGCACGCCGACGGCGGGATACAGCCTCGTATCACGCGATGTGGTCGCCGACTGTTTCGAGATCGGCCACTACGCGCACCATGGCGACGCCATGATCGTGATCTCCGGCTGCGACAAAACGGGTGCCGCCGCGCTGATGCCGCTGGCGCGGACCAACGCCTTCGGGCTCGTGCTCTATCCCGGCACCAGTTCGCCGGGCCGGGTGTCGTTCGGCGCCTTGGCCGCCAAGGGCAACAATCTCACGATCATGGATTACGCCGAGGCGCGGGCGGCCAACGATTCCGGCCGCATCTCGTCGGAAGAGTTCCTTGAAATCGAGCGCAATGTGATGCCTGGCAGCGGCACCTGCGGCGCGATGTTTACGGCGAACACGATGAGCACCATCGCGGAAGCCATGGGAATGATGCTGCCGCGTGGCGCTTCGCATGCCGCCGATTACCACGCCGGCAGCGATATCCATGCCGACGTCCGCGCGCAGGCACGTGCCTCGGTCGACGCGCTGTACCGGCTGATCGAGGCCGGCATCCGGCCGCGCGACATCATGACCGAGCGTGCCTTCGAGAACGCGATCACCACCGTCTACGCGATGGGTGGCTCGACCAACATGTATTTGCATCTGCTCGCGGTCGCGCGCGAGGCGCAGGTGCCGGTCGGCATCGAACGCATCCAGCAGGTCGGTGAACGGGTGCCGCTATTGGCCAATCTGCAACCGCATGGTCCGTTCGCGATGGGAAGCCTGCATGCAATCGGCGGCGTGCCCGTCGTGATGAAGGAGCTGTTGGGCAACGGCCTGCTGCATGGCGACGTCATGACGGTGACCGGCAAGACGCTGGCAGAAAACCTCGCTGATGTTCCGACCCTGGAGCAGATCGGCCCGCAGGAGGTTGTTTCTCCGGTGTCCAAACCGGTCGCGCCTGCGAATAATCACATCAGTGTCCTGAAGGGCAATCTCGCGCCGGAGAGCTGCCTGCTCAAACTATCAGGCAAGACGCTCGACAACGGACAATTCCGCGGCACGGCGCGCGTGTTCGAGTCGGAGGCCGCCACCATGGCGGCGATCCGGGCCGGCGAGATCGTGCCGGGCAATGTGATCGTGGTGCGCAATGTCGGTCCGGTCGGCGGGCCGGGCATGCCCGAAATGGTGATGCTGACGATCCAGTTGCAGGGGCGGGGCCTCGGCGAGGATGTCGCGCTGATCACCGACGGCCGCTTCTCCGGCGTCTCGCACGGCATCCTGATCGGGCACGTTTCGCCGGAAGCCGCGCGGGGCGGTCCGATCGCGGCGGTGCGCGATGGCGATACGATCGTGATCGATCCCGGCGCCCGCAATGTCACCCTCGAAGTGTCGTCCGAGGAGATCGCCCGGCGCATGGCCGATTGGCGCGCGCCGGATGCTGGCCGGGTGCGACCTGGTTCGGTGCACGACAAATATATTCGGCTGGTGTCGTCGGCGCATTACGGCTGCGTGCTTTGAGCGGGACTGCATCACCATGGCCCATCCGCTCGATCGCCCGATCTGGAATGCACTGACCACCCGGCAGCAGGCGCTGGCGGAGGGCGGCGCTGTGGCACGGCGCTTCCCGCTGGCCATCGGGCCGTTCGCGGACATGATCGATATGTCGCCGGAGAGTTTTGCCGCCCTTGGCGCGCTGATGTCGGGAAAAGAGATCGCCGTGCTGTTCACATCAGACGCGGTAACCGCGCCGGATCAATTCAAAACCCTGCTCGCCGAGACCGGCGAACAGATGACCGGAACGCCGGCGGAAAGTCCGCTTCCCGGCGTCGAGATCGTCACGCTTGGCGCCGCCGACGTGCCCGAGATGATCGCGCTGGTCGAACTGACAAAACCCGGTCCCTTCAGTACGCGGACGCATGAACTGGGAATGTTCTTCGG
>JACDAG010000396.1 GCA_013695565.1 Bradyrhizobium sp. | reverse complement strand
GTGAATGCCGGTGGCACCCTCGCCGGCAACGGCGTCGTCGGCAACACCACGATTAACGGTGGTGTGCTTTCACCAGGTAACTCGATCGGGGTGCTCACGGTTCAAGGCAATCTCATATTCACGGCTGCCGCCAGCTATTCGGTCGAAGTGTCGCCCTCCAATGCCGACCGCACTGATGTCACGGGTACGGCGACGCTCGGCGGCGCTAGGGTCAACGCCTCTTTCGCAGCCGGGACTTATGTAGCGAAACAGTATACCATCCTCAATGCCGCCGCCGGCGTCAGCGGTACCTTTGCGGGTCCGGTTAACACCAATCTGCCGGCGAATTTCCAACCCAGCCTGAGCTACGACGCCAACAACGCCTATCTCAATCTGGATTTGACGCTGACGAAGCTGGGTGAGCTGAATCGAAACCAGCACAACGTCGCCAATGCGCTGACGAACTTCTTCAACACCACCGGCGGCATTCCGCTGGTCTTCGGCACGCTGACGCCGACCGGGCTGACGCAGGTTTCGGGCGAGACCGCGGCCGGGTCGCAACAGACTACGTTCAACGCGATGAACCAGTTCATGGGCGTGATGACCGATCCGTTTATCTCGGGAAGGGGCGACCCGATCGGCGCGGGTGGAAGCCCCAATGCATTCGCCGATGAGCAGTCGCTGGCCAATGCCGCCAAACGCAAGCCGAGCGACGCGCTGGCTGCGATCTACACCAAGGCGCCGTCGCCGGTGCGGACCTTTGAACAGCGCTGGAGCGTGTGGGCGGCTGGCTTCGGTGGATCGCAGACCACCGACGGCAATACCATCGCCGGATCGAACAACACCCGCAACAGTATCTATGGTGTGGCGGCAGGTTCGGACTATCGCCTCTCGCCGAACACCATCGCAGGCTTTGCACTGGCCGGCGGCGGCACCAATTTCAGCGTCAACGGATTTGGCTCGGGAAGATCCGACCTGTTCCAGGCGGGTGCGTTCATCCGGCACACTATCGGCGCGGCCTATCTCAGCGGCGCGCTGGCGTATGGCTGGCAGGAGATCACGACGGACCGCACCGTGACGGTTGCGGGGATCGATCGCCTCCGTGCGCAGTTCAACGCGAATGCGTGGTCGGGACGTGTCGAGGGCGGCTATCGCTTTGTGTCTCATGGCTTTGGCTGGACTCCATACGCTGCCGGCCAATTCACCACCTTCGAATTGCCGAACTATGCCGAACAGGCCATCGTCGGCGCCAACACCTTTGCGCTGGCCTACAACGCGAAAAGTGCCACCGATACCCGCAGCGAACTCGGCCTGCGCAGCGACAAATCCTTCGCGATGCCGAACGGCATCCTCACCCTGCGCGGCCGCGCCGCCTGGGCGCATGATTTCAATCCGGACCGCGCGATCGGCGCCACGTTCCAGACGCTGCCGGGTGCGTCGTTCATCGTCAACGGCGCGCGGCAGGCTTCCGATTCCGCGTTGGTGACCGGCTCCGTCGAAATGAAATGGATCAATGGCTGGTCGACGGCGGCGACGTTCGAAGGCGAGTTCTCCAACGTCACCCGCAGCTACGCCGGCAAGGGCGTGGTGCGGTACGCCTGGTAGAGCGGGCAGGGTGAACGCATTGTCTTCCGCGCCGCGTTCGCCCCAGGGCGATCCGCCGCCGTTTACCAATGGCAGACGTTAATCCTGCGGCTTAAGACTGTCTCAATCCGCAATAATTATTGAGTAGGTAAGCGGCCGCGTTTCCCGTTAAGGGAACGTGGCGCTGCTTCGGCAAATTTTCGACGATTTGGGGATATTAACCGCATGTGCGGCATTGTCGGCATTCTCGGACGCGCTCCGGTCGCGGAGCAGTTGGTGGATTCGCTCAAACGGCTGGAATATCGCGGCTATGATTCCGCAGGCGTCGCGACGCTGGAGGGCGAGCACATCGTGCGCCGTCGCGCCGAGGGCAAACTGAAGAATCTGGAAAAGCGGCTGGAGGCCGAGCCGCTCGATGGGCATACGGGAATCGGGCATACCCGCTGGGCCACCCACGGCAAGCCGACCGTCAACAACGCGCACCCGCATGCGACCGACCGCGTCGCCGTGGTCCATAACGGCATCATCGAGAATTTCCGCGAATTGCGCGAGGCGCTCGAGAAAAAGGGCGCCGAATTCAAGACCGAAACCGATACCGAGATCGTGCTGCATCTGGTCGACCATCTGCTCAGCCAGGGCGTCGGTCCCGTGGAAGCGGTGAAGGCGTCGCTGTCGCAGCTGCGCGGGGCGTTCGCGCTCGGCTTCATCTTCGCCGGCGACAATGATTTGATGATCGGCGCCCGCAACGGGCCGCCGCTCGCTATCGGTCATGGCGACGGCGAAATGTATCTGGGGTCGGACGCGATTGCGCTCGGGCCGCTGACCGACACCGTCAGCTATCTCGAGGACGGCGATTGGGTGGTGCTGACGCACAAGGGCGCCACCATCTACGACAAGGACAATTCGATCGTTCATCGCGACAAGATCAAGCACACGGCGTCGAGCTCGCTGGTCGACAAGGCGAACTACCGCCACTTCATGGCCAAGGAAATCCACGAACAGCCGGAAGTGGTCGGCCATACGCTGGCGCGCTATGTCGATATGGCGACCGAGCGCGTGCTGCTGCCGGTGAAGCTGCCTTTCGATTTCAAGGATGTGCAGCGGATCGCGATCGTCGCCTGCGGTACCGCGAGCTATGCCGGTTATGTCGCCAAATACTGGTTCGAGCGGCTGGCGCGCGTGCCGGTCGAAGTCGATGTCGCCTCGGAATTCCGCTACCGCGAGGCGCCGCTGCGCAAGGGCGATCTGGCGATCTTCATCTCGCAGTCCGGCGAGACCGCCGACACGCTGGCGGCGCTGCGCTATGCCAAGTCGCAAGGCGCGCACACGCTCTCCGTCGTCAACGTGGCGACCTCCACGATCGCGCGCGAAAGCGAGACCGTGCTGCAGACGCTGGCGGGGCCCGAGATCGGCGTCGCCTCGACCAAGGCGTTCACCTGCCAGCTGATGGTGCTGGCGTCGCTGGCCGTTGCCGCCGGCAAGGCGCGTGGCGAATTGTCCGACGAGGACGAGACCAAGCTGGTGCATGGCCTCGTTGAAATTCCGCGCCTGATGGCGGCGGCATTGACCACCGAATTGCAGATCGAAAAACTCGCGCGCGACATCGCCAAGTGCCGCGACGTGCTCTATCTCGGCCGCGGCACCAGCTATCCATTGGCGCTGGAAGGCGCGCTGAAGCTGAAGGAAATCTCCTACATCCACGCCGAGGGCTACGCCGCCGGCGAGCTCAAGCACGGCCCGATCGCGCTGATCGACGAGAACATGCCGGTCGTGGTGATCGCGCCCTATGACCGGGTGTTCGAAAAGACCGTCTCCAACATGCAGGAGGTCGCCGCCCGCGGCGGCAAGATCATCCTGATGACCGATGCCAAGGGAGCGGCGGAGGCCACGATCGATTCCCTGGTTACGATCGTGCTGCCCGACATGGCGGCGACCTTTACGCCGATGGTCTACGCCGTGCCGGTGCAGCTATTGGCCTACCATACTGCCGTAATCATGGGCACGGACGTCGATCAGCCGCGAAACCTGGCCAAATCGGTCACGGTCGAATAGCCGCAGCCGGCGCCTGGCCTCGCCTTGGGCCTTCAAAAACCTGCTAGGATGGCTTAGCTGGCAATAAGACCGGCTGCCCCGCCACCTGGAACCGCAATGAATCCCGAAGATTTGCCACCCGCCACCCCGGCTGAAGCCCCGCCGGAAGCCCATACCGGCCTGATGGCCCGTTTCCGCAACTATTTCCTCACTGGCCTCGTGGTCGCCGGCCCGATCGCGATCACCTTCTATTTGACCTGGTGGTTCGTGACCTGGGTCGACGGCCTGGTGCGGCCGTTCGTGCCGATTGCCTACCGGCCGGAAACCTACCTGCCGTTCGGGCTGCCCGGCTCGGGGCTGATCATCGCCGTGGTCGCGCTGACGCTGCTGGGCTTCCTCACCGCCAACCTGATCGGGCGGACGCTGGTCGACCTCGGTGAAAGGCTGCTCGGCCGCATTCCGGCGGTGCGCGCGATCTATCGCGGCGTCAAGCAGGTGTTCGAGACCTTGTTCTCGGGGCAGGGATCGAGCTTTCGCCGCGTCGGCCTGGTCGAATTTCCCTCGCCGGGGATGTGGTCGATCGTGCTGATCTCGCAGGCGCCGAGCGTCGAAATTTCAAATCGCCTCCCGAGCCAGGACGAACACATCTCGGTGTTCCTGCCGTGCGCCCCGAACCCGACCACGGGCTTCTTCTTCTATGTGCCCAGGAGCAAGATCCTCGAGATCGAGATGAGCGCCGAAGACGCCGCGACCCTGATCATGTCCTGCGGCGTGGTGCAGCCCGGCGCCGACCCGCAAAAGAAGATCGCGGCCCTGGCGGCGACCGCGAACGCCGCACGGATCGCGAATGAGGCGAACGCAGCCACGCTGCAGCCGGCGAAGGTGGAGTGACCCGCCGGGTTCGGGTTGGTGATGCCGAAAAAAGAAAGGGCGCCTTGCGGCGCCCTTAATTTTTTGTGGTTGCCGGCAGCGCTAACTCAACTGGAGGCGCGTTTTCCGGCGATAGGCCATGAAGCCAACGCCAGCGAAGCCGAGGATCATCATCGCCCAGGTAGAGGGTTCAGGAACGGCGTTGACAGGGCCGGCGATGACAAGTTGGCAGAGTTCGTATTTTTCCGACACGGCGGTCTGGGGGTCCTGAGTTCCCGCCTTCAGCTGTACGGAGGTAAAG
>JACDAG010000392.1 GCA_013695565.1 Bradyrhizobium sp. | reverse complement strand
CCGAAGAACGTGAAGCCCATGCCGATCGCGAGCGAAAATGGTTGCGCCTTCTTGTCGGTGAAGTGTCCGACCACGGGCTGCAGCAGCGATGCGGTAAACTGGAACGCCAGCGTGATCAGGCCGATCTGCGCATAGTCCAGCGCGTAGTTGTCCTTCAGGATCGGATAGACCGATGCAATCAGCGACTGCATGGTGTCGTTGAGGAAGTGCGAGAAGCTGATCCCGGTGAGCACGATATAGGCGGGACCCGCGGCAGCCGCCTTGGCGGCAAGCGACGGCGACACGTCAGGCACCACCACCGGCGCGACCAGGGCTTCCTCGGAGACAATGACGGGCTTGTTCAAGGGCGCGATTCCCGAAAAGGACGAGCTTGCAATAACGCCGTTCCTACGCCGCGCGCACCGCGGCGACCAGCATCAATAGCTAATGGCTGCGATGCGTAAGCTCTCTCCCCTCCCCACCGCTTCGCGGAGGGAGGGGAGACGAGAGCTTCCTTACGCCGCCGAGGCGTGGCCGAGTGCGGTGACGATGTGGTCGACTACTTCCTCGACCAGGATGCGATCGTCGCCCTCGCCCATCACCCGGATCACGGGTTCGGTGCCGGACGAGCGGACCAGCAGGCGGCCGTGGCCGTTGAGGCGTTTTTCGCCATCGACGATCGCCGACTTCACCTCGGCATCGTCGAGCGGCTTGCCGCTGCGGTACCGCACGTTCTTGAGGATCTGCGGCAGCGGATCGAATTTGTGGCAGACTTCAGATACCGGGCGGCGGAGCTTTTGCACTACGGCCAGCACCTGCAGCGCCGCGACAAAACCGTCGCCGGTGGTCGCATAGTCCGACAGGATGATGTGACCGGAGGGCTCGCCGCCGAGATTGTAGCCCTGCTTCAGCATCTGCTCGAGCACATAGCGGTCGCCGACCGGCGTGCGCACCATCGAGAGCCCTTGGCCTTCGAGGAAACGCTCCAGCCCGAGATTGGACATCACGGTTGCGACGATGCCGGGTTTTGCGAGACGGCCGTCTTCCTTCCAGCTCTGCGCGATCACCGCGAGCAGCTGGTCGCCGTCGACGACATGGCCGCGCTCATCGACCAGGATGACGCGATCAGCATCGCCATCGAGCGCGATGCCGATGTCGGCACGCATCTCGCGCACCTTGCGGCTCAGCGCCTCCGGCGAGGTCGATCCGCATTCCTTGTTGATGTTGAAGCCATCAGGCTCGACGCCCATCGAAATCACGTCGGCGCCGAGTTCCCACAGCGCTTCCGGCACCACCTTGTAGGCCGCGCCATTGGCGCAATCGATCACAACGCGCAGGCCGTCGAGCGAGAGTTCGCGCGGCAGCGTGCGCTTGGCGAATTCGATGTAGCGGTCATGGACGCCGTCGATGCGGCGGGCGCGGCCGAGGCTGGCGCTCTGTGCCAAACGTCGGTCGATCGGCTCGTCGAGCATTTGCTCGATCTGTTTTTCGACATCGTCGGACAGTTTGAAGCCCTGCGGGCCGAACAGCTTGATGCCATTGTCCTCGAACAGATTATGCGAGGCTGATATCATCACGCCGAGATCGGCGCGCATCGACTTGGTCAGCATCGCCACCGCCGGCGTCGGCATCGGGCCGAGCAGCAGCACGTCCATGCCGACAGAGGTAAAGCCCGCCACCATGGCGTATTCGATCATGTAGCCGGACAGCCGCGTGTCCTTGCCGATGACGACGCGATGGCGATGATCGCCGCGCTGAAACACCAGGCCGGCCGCCTGCCCCACCTTGAGCGCGAGCTCGGGTGTGATCAGACCATTGGCACGGCCCCGAATTCCGTCGGTACCGAAATATTTGCGGCTCATGTGACCCCCAGCAATTCCGACGCCCCTCACCATCCCGGCAAGAAGCGGCGAACGCACACCATCGTGGCGTGCAGGGCCTTATAAGCCCTCAGCGACTAAAATGGCTTCAAAAAATATGATGAATCATTACCGGGGCTCGCACCCGCAATCGACACCTAACCCATTGTTAAGACGTAGCATTATGGAAACGGCGGCCTGCCCGGCGGCTTATCGCGCGGAAATCGGAAACCCCGCTACGGATCGAATTTCCCGCCGCCGGCAAGGTTCCGCCGCGCAATTTGGCTGACGAACCAACCGTGCTAGATCACTGCTCAGCCAAGAAACGACCAAAGGGCCGGGACGTCCATGAAGCACATCACCTGCATCGAAGACCTGCGCCAGCTGCACATGCGCCGGGTGCCGAAGGCGTTTTTCGATTATGCGGACCGCGGCTCCTATTCCGAGGACACGCTGCGCGCCAACCGCGCCGATCTCGAGGCGATCAAATTCCGTCAGCGCATCCTGGTCGATGTATCGAAGCGCGATACGTCGACGATGATCCTGGGCGAGCCGGCCGCGCTGCCGCTGAGCCTGGCGCCGGTCGGATTACTGGGTATGCAATATGGTGATGGCGAAATCGCCGCCTGCCGCGCCGCGCAGGCCGCCGGCATTCCGTTCACGCTGAGCACAATGTCGATCTGCTCGATCGAGGACGTCGCCGCCAATGTCGACAAGCCGTTCTGGTTCCAGCTTTACGTGATGAAGGACCGCGGCTTCATCAAGTCGCTGATCGAGCGCGCGATCGCGGCCAAATGCAGCGCGCTGGTTCTGACCGTCGACCTGCAGGTGATCGGGCAACGTCACCAGGACATCAAGAACGGCATGACCATTCCGCCGGAATGGTCGCTGTCGAAACTGATCGACTTCGCCACCAAGCCGGCCTGGGTCGCCGGCGTGATGCGCGGCAAGCGCCGCACCTTCGGCAACATCGTCGGTCACATCAAGGGTTCGGACGATATCACCCAGCTCTCGCAATGGACCAACTCACAGTTCGACACGTCGCTGAACTGGAAAGACATCGACTGGATCCGCTCGATCTGGCCGGGCAAGCTGATCCTCAAGGGCATTCTCGACGTCGAGGATGCCGAGGAGGCCGTGAAGACCGGCGCGCATGCGATGGTGGTCTCCAACCATGGCGGCCGCCAGCTCGACGGCGCGCCGTCGTCGATCGAGGTGTTGCCGGAAATCGTCGATGAGGTCGGCGACAAGATGGAGATCATGTTCGACGGCGGTATCCGGTCAGGCCAGGACGTGATGCGTGCGTTAGCACTCGGCGCCAAATCCTGCATGATCGGCCGCGCCTTCGTCCACGGCCTCGGCGCCGGTGGACAAGAGGGCGTCGCGAAGGCGCTCGACCTGATCCGCAACGAATTGATGGTGACGATGGGCCTGTGCGGCGTCAACACGATTGCCGAGATCGACGATAAGGTGCTGGCGATCTAGCCCCGCCGTCGTCCCGGACAAGCGAAGCGCGATCCGGGGACCCATAACCACAGGTCCACGTGTTAGGATAAGGCTGGAGCTACAGCCCAGTGCACCAACAAGCATCGGTGGTTATGGGTCCCGGCTCAAGGCCGGGACGACGTGTTGATAGATTCGCGCCCGCCCTCACATCGGCGGCGTGATCCCGTCGCGGCCGACATTGACTCGCGCCGCTTCCAGGGTGCCGTCTTCTTTCTTCGTCGCGCCGAAGATGATCAGCTTCGCACCCGGCTTGACCTCCGAATTGTCGCTCGCGATGAAGGTGACGATCGGTGTGTCCGGCGGAACGACGACTTTCTTTTCGCCGTCCTTATACT
>JACDAG010000373.1 GCA_013695565.1 Bradyrhizobium sp. | reverse complement strand
ATGTTCAAGCTGGAAGACCGCGGCCCGATGATGATCGAGCCGGGCTGGAAGGTCTACAAGGGCATGATCGTCGGCGAGCATACGCGCGACAATGATCTCGAGATCAACATCCTCAAGGGCAAGCAGCTCACCAACATCCGCACGACGTCGAAGGACGAAGCGGTGCGCTTGACGCCGCCGATCCGCATGACGCTGGAAAAGGCGCTGGCCTATATCGAGGACGACGAACTCGTGGAAGTGACGCCGAAGTCGATCCGCCTGCGCAAGAAATTCCTCGACGCCAACGACCGCAAGCGCGCGGAAAAGTCCAAGGAAGCGGTGGCGTAAGAATCGCGTAAGCCGGTCGCACAAGCGGCCGGTCAATCACCACCGTGCGTGTTCGGATCGTCGCCCTCGTCAACCAGGTCGATGGCGGCGCCGGTATCGGCCAGATCGACGGCCTTGCGCAGCGCTACGATATGCGGCGCCTCATGCGTGTCGGGCTCGCGACGCACGTCCCAATAGGCGGTGTGGGTGAAGAAGTCGTCACCCCCCGCCTTTTTTGTTGAAACCTCGAGATCGAGGATGTGCGAGCCGAAGATTGGCGACAGCGCGCCGCCGATGGCATCGCCCCAGAACAGCTGGCGGCGCGGAAAATAGATGTTGCTCCACCGGGTCAATCCAAACAGTGCGCCGTTGTGAACCTGCCTGCCATATGTTTTCGGATTGTTGAAGGTTAGCAGGCCGTCCCGATCGAGCCGCTTCGGCGGGCAGGTTGGAAACTCCCGTTCCTCGACGCGACGCGCGAAATCTTCCTTGAGATCGTTCTCGGTATTCGCCCTTCCCTCGGCCTTCAGATCCGCCGCGGGCTTGCCCGTGCACATCAGGAAGTAGGCGTGGGTCAGCGCGCTTCCCAGCGTGACGAAGTCGGTTATCAGCCAGGCCTTGTGCTGCGGCCCGTCCTGCGACTGGCTGATCGTCGCTGTGGCAATATTCGCAATCGTCGCCCGCGCCTTGGTCCGCAACATCTTCCGCTCCGCGATCGACGGGGTCTTGTCTTCCGGTTGCCATGCGGCGCCGTCGATGTCGGCGAAGTCCTGGCCAAGCTGCGCTGCCGGCGGCAGATCGCCGCTGATCCGGCTGAAATACGCGCGCAGCATGTCGTAAGCGACGACGGTACCCAGGCTGTGCGCGACGACGACGATCCGGTCGTACTGACTGCTGGTGTGCAGACGGTCCAGCGTATCGACCGCTTCCTTCCGGATCGCCCGCCGTACCGCGACGTTGCCGGGCGAGTTCCGGAAATAGCGTGCGGCATCGCCGAGATACGATTGCAGGAACGCTGCATTGACGATCAGATAAAGACCAATCACCGCCGATGCGGCAGCCACACTCCACGGCGAGTTCAGCGCCCACAACCATGCCTTGATCACGGTCAGGACGAAATCGCTTTCAGGATGCCAGTGCCGATCGGCAACAATGAAAATGCCGAACAGAACCAAGGAAATGAAGATGGCTCGCCAGAATGCGCGCAGTCCCTGCCGTCCCATGATCAGCAATGTCGCGATCAGCGCAATCAGCGTGGGCAACGCAATCAGCGTGAAGAGTTCAGCGCCATCGGGAATTCCGGGATTACCCGCGCTCGCAGCAATGCCGGGAAATTTTTCCCCGACCCAGACATAGACGGCACTCAGAGCGGCCCCGCCGGCCAACGCGATTGCCAGCAACTTGATGATACGGACAGCTCCCCATTTCAAAGCGACAACGAGGCTCGCCAACAGGCTGGCGATGAGCAGCACAAACGGCGCGACCAGCATGATTTGCGCCGAGTGTTGCGAAAACAGCAGAATTCCCTGCAACGCCAGCACGGCGAGGGACAGATTCATCAGGCACAGGAAGATCGCAGTAGCCCACCAAAGCCCGTTCATGCCGAGTTTCATGATCGGGCCTTTCCGGACCAGCTCATACAGCCAGAGCAGCACCGCCACGGCCTTGGTCTCACTCATCAGATGAGCCCAATACAATTCGTGGAAATCGACGTGACGACCGTCCTTCGAGTCCGGCACCCGGTTGGTCGTCATCACGGTCAAGTCGATATCGGCGCCGTCCTTTACGGGATGCGACCAGATCCGCTTGCCCTTGTCGGCCGGATTTTTGTCGTCGAGCCAGACGCCACGGATCACCCCGCGCACCGTTTCCAGCGCGCGCTGGCTGCCGATGCCGTGAACGACAAGGATTGCGGTTCTCTTCCGACCGTGTGCGGGATCGACTTCGGCCATGGCTGAAATCCAATCTGAAATGACGCCAGGAAGAGCGCGTTATTCAATACAACTACAGGGAGAAAAACAAGACATCCCTTTTTCGAAGATGTCGTACCGTCCGCCGGCAGCGGTCGGATCGATCCGCTGATCGATGCGAAAACGCACACCTCCCCTGCCTGCCATGGATCGGCAGCCGTCTGCGAACCGGCTTCAGGCCCGTTTGCGAACGTGCTAGAGGCTGACGCATGACGACCCTCCCCTCCGAAATCGATGTTGCCATCGTCGGCGCGGGTGCCGCGGGCCTCGGCGCCGCGCATGCGCTGAAGCAATCCAACCTCTCTTGCATCGTGCTGGAAGCGCGCGACCGCGTCGGCGGCCGTGCCCATACGATAAAGGCTTCACCCGAAATCACCTTCGACCTCGGCTGCGGCTGGCTGCATTCGGCGGATGAAAATTCATTCGTGCCGATCGCCGAACGACTGCAGTTCGAAATCGACAAGACCCGCCCGCCCTGGCGCGAACAGGCCCACAACAAGGCGTTTCCGGTCGAGGAGCGGGCGGAGTTTCTCCGGGCGCTCGACGCCTTCTACGATCGCGCGGAGGAGGCCGCGAAGCAGGCCGGTCAGAGCGGCCGCGACAGCGCCGCCAATCTCTGTCTCGAGCCCGGCAACCGCTGGAACCCGATGATCGACGCGATCTCGACCTACGTGAACGGCTGCGAACTCGACCGGGTCTCGATCCTGGACATGGAGGCCTATGAGGATACCGAGATCAACTGGCGTGTCCGCCGCGGCTATGGCGCGCTGGTCGCGGCCTATGGTGCATCGATTCCGCTGGCGCTCAATTGCGCGGTGACGCTGATCGATCATTCGGGGAAACGAATTCGCATCGAGACCTCACAGGGCACGCTGACCGCCGACAGGGTGATCGTTACCGTGCCGACCAATTTGATCGCGGACGAAGCCATCCGCTTTCACCCGGCCTTGCTGGCAAAGGTCGATGCCGCGCGCGGCCTGCCGCTCGGTCTCGCCGACAAGGTGATGCTGGCGCTGGAGGATGGCAACGCGCTGCCGAAGGACGGCAGCCTGCGCGGCGCCACCATGCGCACCGCGATGGGTACGTATCATCTGCGCCCGTTCGGCCAGCCCTGCATCGAAGGCTTCTTCGG
>JACDAG010000371.1 GCA_013695565.1 Bradyrhizobium sp. | reverse complement strand
TGGGTCCCGGATCGCGCTTCGCTTGTCCGGGACGACAACGTCAATCCGTAATCACCATCGCCCAGAATACCGGTTAGCAAAAGCGATCGCATCGCGCGACATCGTCGGCATCAAGCGGGATCAGTTCGGCAGAGGCCGCCTGGTCCGGCGCTGCGGAAGCGGTTTCGCGACAGGTGCTGGCCTCTGATAGACTCTTGACGCCGCCCGTTGCTCCTGCAGCCGCGCGTCATAGCCCGGCGACGGCGTCGCCGTCGGCGGCACGGCGTGGGCGGGGATTACGGATGCCGCGCCGAGAAGGACAGCCATCGCCAGAGGCGCTGCGCGTATTGGTTTCATGCCGCTACTCCCGTTGAACGCTCTCGATAGGCTCGCGCAGCATCGGCGCCATTTCAAGGCAACCAATCCCGTCAGCAGCGGATCTGTTCCGGCGTCAACCCCGGCGAGCCCTTGCCGGCGGTCTCGGCCTGGTGGATCAGTTCGACGACCCGGCGCGACAGCGGCACGTCGAGCCCGCGCCGCTCGGCGATTTCGGTGATGACGCCCTGCAGATAATCGATCTCGGTGCGGCGGCCGCGCTGCAGATCCTCCCACATCGAGGAGCGCGCTTCGGGATCGATCTTCATCGTCCGCCCCAGCATGGCTTCGAAGATCATATCCGGCAGACGCAACAGCGGCGGCATCAAGCCTGCAGGGATCGGCGTCGGCGATACCGGCGTAATGCCCTCGGCACGGATCGCGGCCAGCCCTTCCGCCATCTGGTCGGCAAACAATTTGCGCCACGGCCGCCGCGCGAGCTGGCGGCGCAGCGGCAGATCGGCCAGCGCATTGAGCGCGTTGTTGAGATTGACGAGCAGCTTGCCCCACTGCACACCGTCGATGTTGGCGGTCGCGCGCATGTTCAGGCCGGGCACCGAAAGTTTTCCGGCGGTATCGCCCTCGTCCTGCTCGATCACGATGTCGCCGGAGGTAGCGCGATGAAAGCGCCCCTCGCTCGCCGAGATCACGTTGAACGGCACCATGCCGCCGAGCACGCGCCGGCCGGACAGACGATTGCGCAGCACCGTGACATTGCCGACGCCGTTTTGCAGGCTGACGACAATGACATCTGATGGAGCATTCCTTGCGATGATATCCGCCATCTCAGCAGTATCGGCGCTTTTGACCGTGACTAGCACGACGCCGGCATCCCCGAAGACCGACGGATCATCCGACAGCGCGATCTCTTTCGCATCGATCGTCCGGTCGAAACCTTCAAAGCTGGTCGCCCGCAACCCCCTGGCTTCGATCTCGGCGATCACCCGTGGGCGCGCCAGCAGACTGACACGGCGGCCGCCGGCCGCGAGCATGCCGCCGACGAAGCAGCCGATGCTGCCCGCCCCCGCCACGCCAATCGTTCGGCCCGCATTCATTTCAATTGTCTCTATTGCCGCCCTTCGATAGCAGAACCGCTGGGTGGTGCCTATCGAAGGCGCAACCGCGTGGCCGGGCGCGCCTTGTAACCGTCATGGGCCACCGTTATGTTTCGGGCGGGGCTGACACGCGGCAGGAGACGACCATGGGTTTACTCGACATACTCAACGGCATGCAGAATGGCCCGCGCGGCCCAAGCACCCCAAGCGCGCCATCGGATGCCAAGGAGGGCATGTCCCCGATGACGATGGCGATCCTGGCCCTGCTGGCCTGGAAAGCCGTCAAGCATTTCGGCGGCAGCCAGCCCGGTGCAGCACCCTCGGCGCCCCCGAAACTGCCCGGCAACGTGACCGCGGGCCTGCCCGGCGGGCTCGGTGGTGCCTTGGGTGGTATCTTGGGCGGTGGTTCGTCGAGCGGTGGCGGTCTCAGCGACCTGATGAAGGGCGGCCTCGGCGGCTTGCTCGCGGGCGGCGCCGCCGGCAGCATTTTGAGTGGCGGCCTCGGCGACCTGCTCAAGCAATTTCAGGACAAGGGCCAGGGCGACGCGGCCAATTCCTGGGTCAGCAACGGCCCCAACAAACAGATCTCGACCGGCGATCTCGCCAGCGCACTCGGTGCCGACCAGATCGACGCACTGGCCTCGCAGAGCGGCATGTCGAGCGATGAACTGCTGAAAGGCCTCAGCCAGTATCTGCCCGACGTGATCAATCATTTGACGCCGGATGGACGGCTGCCGAACGAGAACGAGATATCAGGCCGGCTTTGATACTGCGATACCGCGGCGCGATTGGCGCCGCGGTCTGTTGCCATTGGGACATCTGAAAAGGGACCACAGCCATGAGCGGCATCATCTGGATCCTCGTCGTCGGCTTTGTCGCCGGCATCATCGCACGCCTGCTGTCGCCGGGCCCGAACAACCCGAGCGGGTTCATCCTGACCACCGTGCTCGGCATCGTCGGCGCGTTTCTGGCAACCTTCATCGGCCAGGCCCTCGGCCATTACGGCCCCGATCAGGGCGCGGGCTTCATCACCGCCACCATCGGCGCACTGATCGTGCTGTTCATCTGGAACAGGTTGGTCGCGAGCCGCGTCATTTCGGATCCGGGTAATCGATAACGGCGTATCCGTCATTCCGGGGCGCGAAGCGAACCCGGAATCTCGAGATTCCGGGTCTGGTGCTAATGCACCATCCCGGAATGACGAAGCCTCGCAATGACGTTTCGCGCCCTCACAAAATCAGATGCATCCCCGCATCCATGCGGACGAACTCGCCGGTCATCTGTCCTGACGCCGGCGATGCGAGGAAGCAGACGAGCTGCGCGATATCCTCAGCCGTTGACGCCGTCTTCAGCGGCACCTTTGCGATCACGGAATCGCGCACCGCCTTGGCGCCGGCCTCGCCGCGGCCCTTGGTGAACCACGGCGTATCGATATAGCCCGGACATACCGTGTTGACGCGGATCAGCGGCGCCAGCGCGCGTCCCAGCGATTGCGTCATGGTGTTGAGCGCGCCCTTGCTCGCGGCATAAGCCACCGACGAACCGCCGCCGGAAATGCCGGCCACCGACGATATATTCACCACGGCCGACGCCCGCCCCGCTGCCTTCGCACCGGCCTCGAGCTGCGCACGCGCGGCGCGGATCATCTGGAACGGGCCGATGGTGTTGACGGCATAGATGCGCTGGAAATCTTCCGCCGTGAGGCCATCCATATTGTCGTGCGGCACATGCTTGGTGGTGCCGGCATTGTTGACCAGCACGTCGAGCCGTCCCCAGGACGCAGCGGCTGCGGCGATCTTCTTGCAATCCTCATCGCGCGAGACGTCGCCTTGCACGACCACGACTTCAGCGCCCGCGGTGCGGCAGATGTCGGCCGTCGCTTCGGCCTCGGCCTTGCTGTTGGAATAATTGACGACGATACGCGCATCGCCCTTGGCCAGAATGGCCGCGGTCGCAGCCCCGAGGCCGGATGCCGAACCCGTTACGATCGCGCACAAACCATCCTTCGACATCGGCATTTTCCTCTTATTGTTCTGAACTGAACTTTTCCGGCGGTGGCATACCATATCGCGGCATAAAGTCCCGGCAAATCTGCAACCCTTCCGCTAGGCGGAATTCATTGATCGCCTGATGGGCCTCATGCTGCCCCCGCAAGCGGCCCTGCGAGCAGCGCTTGTCAGGGCTATGGCTTTTCCGCATCATAAAGCGCAAGAAAAGGTCGAGCAAAGGTCGAGCAAAGATCGAGAAAAGACCGCACCTGAAGCCCGGCGAAACAGCCGGGCCCGGTGCCAATAAGCCAATACCAATCAAGATGAGGAACGCCGTGGCGGAGAGTGAGAACATTGTTGCCGAGACCGCGGAGAAAATCTTCACCGATCTTGCGGACGCCCAAACCATCAATCGCGACAAGGAGGGCGCCTGGAAGGCCCCGCTTTGGCAGGCGCTGACCGAGTCCGGCCTGCCGCTGTCCTGGGTACCGGAGGATTGCGGCGGTTCGGGCGCGAGCCTCGCTGAAGGCTTTTCCGTTCTCAGCGCCGCCGGACGCTTTGCGGTCGCGGTGCCGCTGGTGGAAACCATGCTGGCGGGCTGGCTGCTGGCGCAGGCCAGGATTTCCTCACCCGACGGCGAGATGACCGTCGCGCCCGCAAGCCCGAAGGACCGCATCACGCTCAATGCCGATGGCAGCCTGTCGGGCAAGGCCCGCGGCGTCCCGTTTGCGAAAGCCGCCAGGCACATCGCGGTGATCGCAGGCGATGCCAAGGGACTGTCGATTGCCCTGGTCGACGCCGGCAAATGCCGGATCGAATCTGGTTTAGGCCTCGGCGGCGATCACAGCGACACCGTGACTTTCGACAAGGTGCAGCCGGTGACGACCAAACCGGCACCGAAGGGTTTTGAGCAGACCCATCTGATGCTGATGGGCGGCGTCGCGCGTAGCCTGCAGATCGCCGGCGCGCTGGAAACGATGCTGGAAATTTCCGTGCGCTATTCCAACGAGCGCGTCGCGTTCGAGAAAAAGATTTCGAAATTCCAGGCGGTGCAGCACAACCTCGCCCGGCTCGCCGGCGAGTCGGCGGCGGCGCTTGCGGCGGCAACGTCAGCCGCGGACGCCATCGCCAACGCGACGTCATTCAACGACGAGGTATTCCTCGAAGCCGTATCCGCTAAAATTCGCTGCTCGGAAGCAGCTGAAAAGGGCGGCGGCATCGCCCATCAGGTGCATGGCGCGATCGGTTTCACGATCGAACACATCCTGCATCGCTACTCGCTGCGGGCGCTCGGATGGCGCGACGATTTCGGCTCCGAAAGCTACTGGGCGGTCGAACTCGGCAAGATGATCGCCAACCGCGGCGCCGATGAATTGTGGCCGCTGGTGGCCTCGCGCTGATTTTTCTCAACCGTTCGCCTGCATAGAGACGCACCATGACCGCAGCCCTCCGTTTCGATCCGATCCGCCTGCCGCCCGAATGTGAGCAACTCCGCAAGGAAGTGCGCGCTTTCCTCGCCGAGGAAATCGCCGCCGGCACCTTCGATCCGCACCAACCCAACCGCGAAGACACCGACGCGCCGGAATTCTCCCGCCGGGTCGGCGCCAAGGGCTGGCTCGGCATGACATGGCCGAAGAAATATGGTGGCCATGAGCGCTCGTTCCTCGAACGCTATGTGGTGACCGAAGAGATGCGCGTCGCCAACGCGCCGACGCGGCGCTTCTTCGT
>JACDAG010000357.1 GCA_013695565.1 Bradyrhizobium sp. | reverse complement strand
AGTGGCTGAAGACCCTGCCGACCACCGGTCAGCTCGTCATCCAGGGCCCGGGCGAGAATGCCGGCGTGGTGTCGATCGGGGAGGGGCTTGCCGTCGTTTTCAAGATGGAAAGCCACAACCACCCGAGCTACATTGAGCCCTATCAGGGCGCGGCGACCGGCGTCGGTGGCATCCTGCGCGACGTGTTCACGATGGGCGCGCGCCCCATCGCGTGCCTCAATGCGCTTTCTTTCGGCGCGCCGGAACATCCCAAGACCCGCCATCTGGTGTCAGGCGTCGTCGCCGGCGTCGGTGGTTACGGCAATTCGTTCGGCGTGCCGACCGTCGGCGGGCAGGTGCGTTTCCACACCCGCTATGACGGCAACATCCTGGTCAATGCGATGGCTGTCGGTCTCGCCGATACCGACAAGATCTTCTACGCGGCGGCATCCGGCGTGAACATGCCGATCGTCTATCTGGGCTCCAAGACCGGCCGCGACGGCATTCACGGCGCCTCGATGGCGTCGGCCGAATTCGACGACGACAGCGCCGAGAAGCGCCCGACCGTGCAGGTCGGCGATCCCTTCGCGGAAAAACTGCTTCTGGAAGCCTGCCTCGAAATCATGGAAGCCGATTGCGTGATCGCGATCCAGGACATGGGCGCGGCTGGATTGACCTGTTCGGCGGTCGAGATGGGCGCCAAGGGGGATCTCGGCGTCGATCTCAACCTCGATGCAGTGCCGACGCGCGAAACCGGCATGAGCGCCTATGAGATGATGCTCTCGGAAAGCCAGGAGCGCATGCTCATGGTGCTCAAGCCCGAGAAGGAAAAAGAGGCCGAGGCGATCTTCAAGAAGTGGGGGCTCGATTTCGCCGTCGTCGGCTACACCACGCCGAGCAAGCGTTTTGTGGTGAAGCATGGCGGCGATGTCATGGCCGATCTGCCGATCAAGGAATTGGGCGACGAAGCGCCGCTCTATGACCGCCCGCATGTCGCATCCGCGTTGCTGCCGGTGGTGCGCGCGCAGGACGTCAAGCCGCCGATCGGGATTTCGGCGGCGCTGGAAAAGCTGATTGCGACGCCCGAGCTATGCTCGCGGCGCTGGGTCTGGGAGCAATACGACCACGTCATTCTCGGCAATACTGTGCAGCGGCCCGGTGGCGATGCTGCTGTCGTGCGCGTCGAGGACGGGCCGAAGGGGCTCGCGCTCACCGTCGACGTGACGCCGCGTTATTGCGAGGCGGATCCTTATCAAGGCGGCATGCAGGCGGTGGCCGAAGCCTGGCGCAACATCACCGCCGTTGGCGGGCGTCCGCTCGCGATCACCGACAATCTCAATTTCGGCAATCCGGAGCGGCCCGAGATCATGGGCCAGTTCGTCGGCTGCCTGAAGGGCATTGCGGATGCTTGCCGCGCGCTCGACTTCCCGGTCGTGTCCGGCAACGTCTCGCTCTACAACGAGACCAACGGCCGCGGCATCTTGCCGACGCCCTCGATCGGCGGCGTCGGGCTGCTCGATGATTTCACCAAGTCCGCGACACTCGCGTTCAAGGCGGCAGGCGAGGCGATCCTCCTGATCGGCGACACCCAGGGCTGGCTCGGACAGTCCGTGTATCTGCGCGATGTCTGCGGCCGCGAAGAGGGCGCACCGCCGCCGGTGGACCTTTCCGCCGAAAAGCGCAATGGCGACGTGGTGCGCGGCATGATCCACGCCGGTACCGCCACCGCGGTGCATGACGTTTCCGACGGCGGACTTCTGATCGCACTCGCCGAGATGGCAATCGCGAGCGGCATCGGCGCGCAGTTCCAGGCCGCGCCGGCTTCGATCGTGCCACATGCGTACTGGTTCGGCGAAGACCAGGCGCGTTACGTCGTGACCGTGCCGGCGGCGGAAGCCGGGCTGGTGCTGGCGAAGATGAAGGGTGCGGGCGTGCCGTGCGTACGCATCGGCACCACGGGTGGCGAGGCGATCGCGGTGGCCGGCGAAGCGCCGGTCGCGGTGACGTCGCTCAACACGGCGTTCGAAAGCTGGCTGCCGGCCTATATGAGCGGCAAGGCTTCGTAAGCACGCTCTCTCCACGTCATTGCGAGCGAAGCGAAGCAATCCAGCGCGGCATAACGGATAGATGGATTGCTTCGTCGCTGCGCTCCTCGCAATGACGGTTAGAGCACCCGTTTCGCGCCGGGAATCTGCCGCAGCGCGCGCGTCAGCGCCCAACTGAACGCGACTGTTAGCACGAAGCCGATCGTGGCTTTGACGATCGCCGGCAGATCGTAGTCGAACAGCCAGTATTGCAGCCACAATGCGATCGGGTAGTGCACCAGGAACATGCCATAGGCGTCGCCCTGCATCGGATCGAGGATGCTCCAGCCCGAGTGCTTGAACCTGAGGAAATAGGCCAGGATCAGGAACATGATGGCGACGCTGAAGAGCGTGAAGCAGATGGCGTAGCTCGCCTCATACCAGTCCGGCAAATGCGGCGGATTCCCCAGTATTTCGCGCTTGATGAAGATCAACCCCCACAGCAGGCAATACGGGACGAGCGCCAGCATCAGCCAATCCCAACTGACCTTGGCCATCCGGCCGTCCTCGGCGAGCAACCCGCGATCCATCATCTGGACGCCGATGCCGGCGCCGAAAAAGAAGTAGGTGGCGTAGAGCATCACGCGGCCGTGCTGGACCGAGAACGGCCCGAACTCGAACCAGTTGCTGGCTCCGAAGTGAACCCGCCCGGGAATGTAGAACGCCGCGGTGACGGCAAGCATGACCGCGAAGAACACCGCGGGCCGACGCCGACCGTGCAACGAAAGCCGATTGATCGGATCGAGCATGTGGGATGACTGCCGATACAGCAGGCAGGCAATCACGTCGAAACTGAACAAGACCCAAAGGAACCAGATCGGTCCGCTCGGCCAGGGGCCGACGGTGATTGTTTTCCACCAGAATTCAGAAAAGCTGATTTCGGGGTGCTGGCGTAGCGAGAACGAATAATAGGCGAGCGGAATGACCGTGAACGCGCAGATCACGAACGGCAGGCCGAGCCGAAACAGGCGATCCTTCAAATGGTTCAGCGGTCCCTTCCTGGCAATGCCCGGCCATACGAACAGTCCCGACAGGAAGAAGAACATCGCCATGAAGAAACTGTCGGTGGCGAGTATGATCATGTCGAACCCGAAGAATGACTTCGGATCGGTGTGGCCGAAATAGGTATAGGGAATGACGGCATGGTGGATCAGCACCACCAGCGTCAGGAAGGTGCGGGCGCGATCCAGCGAAAGGTTTCGCGACTTGACCTTGGGCACTGCGGCCATGTCGGCATGCCCCACTGTGGAAATCGATGTCATGCGCGCCTCTCGGCCAGGCTGTCTGTACCGAATGTTGCAGCCGGGAACTCGATTCAGCAAGGCCAATCACCAACCCCCGCCGCGCGGGATCGTCGGAGGGTCGATAAAAGTGTCGCGAATACGTAGCCGGACACGACCGCTAATTTCGTGACGCGGCAAGCGCGCGAAGCACGGCATCGCGTCAGATGACCCTGATGTCCGTGCCTTGGCGGAGGGGTCAGGGGCTCAACCGACTTCCTCGATCTTGACCTTGTCCGGATAGAACGCCAGATGGCCGGCGATGTCAGCCATCGCCGGAAACGGCGTCTCGTAGGTCCAGATCGCGTTCTCCAGCGTCTTGCCGCCAGCGTTGATGCTGAAGTAGTTCGCGTCCCCCTTGTAGGGGCAATGCGTGGTCCGCTCGGTGCGGGCCAACAACGCCATATTGGCGTCGCTTAGCGGCACGTATTGCACGGCTGGATAGCTCGCTTCCTTCAGGGTCAGGGCATGGGTGGTGTCGGCGATAACAACGCCGCCGGCCGAGACCCGGACGCGCTTTGGATTGGCTGCAATCGTGATCGGATGGTCGGGACCGGGAAGTTTCATGTTCTGGGCCTCTTTTTGGGTCAGCCGGATGTGACCGGACGTCTCGGCTTGAAAGGGTTTAAAAGGTCTGGACCCGGGATATAGTGCCGGGAAGGGTGACCTAGAAGGGCGTACGCGCTAGGTTTGTCCGTCACGGTCGCGCGAGCCGGCCGTGATTCGAAACATCTGACGGAGACATGCTGGGATGCCGATGGACGCCCACGATATCGAATCGATGATCAAGGCAGCCATACCCGATGCCGATGTGACGATCCGCGATCTGGCCGGCGACGGCGATCATTACGCCGCGACCGTGATTTCGGAATCCTTCCGCGGCAAATCGCGGGTCCAGCAGCACCAGATCGTCTACCAGTCGCTCAAGGGACAGATGGGCGGCGTGCTGCATGCGCTGGCGCTGCAAACCGGCGTGCCGGAAGGCTGACCAACCTCGGGGACGCGCCGATGGCGGCGGAGAATGCACGCGGCGCGCTGTTCCGCCCGATCGTGCCGAACCAGCACAGCCGGGTGACTTACGCCGAGCTGTTCTTCGATCTCGTCTTCGTCTTCGCGGTCACCCAGATATCGCACACGCTGCTCGCCCACTTCACGCCATCAGGCGTGTTGCAGGTCACGCTGCTGTTCCTCGCGGTCTGGTGGGTATGGGTCTACACCTCCTGGATCACCAACTGGCTCAATCCCGAAAAGACCCCGGTCCGGCTGCTGCTGTTTGCGCTGACACTCGGCGGGCTGGTGCTCTCGACCTCGATACCGAAGGCGTTCGACGACCGCGGGCTGTGGTTCGCGCTGGCCTATGCCGCGATGCAGGTCGGCAAGACCGTCTTTTTATGGATGTCGACGCTGCCGTCGCAATCGCTCGCGCGCAGAAATGCGATCCGGATTACGTCCTGGCTGGCGCTGTCGGCGGTGTTCTGGATTGCCGGCGGATTTGCGACAGGGCAAACGCGGCTGGTGCTGTGGGCGATCGCGCTTTGCATTGAATATATCTCGCCGGCGGTGCGCTTCTGGATACCCCGGTACGGCGCGTCGTCGGTGGCGGATTGGGTGGTCGAGGGCGGCCACATGGCGGAACGCTGCGCGGGGTTCATCATCATCG
>JACDAG010000352.1 GCA_013695565.1 Bradyrhizobium sp. | reverse complement strand
CGCGCGGGCCTGCGGGCTCCGACCTGACGCCGGTGCGCTGGATTTTTCCCGGCGACAGCTTTATCGAACCGTCGTCGCTGTCCTCGCCCTCATAGACCGCGATATAATCCATCCCCATCGAGTCCTTCTTCGGCGAAGGGGAGGTGTCCGGCAGTCCCATCGGATTGCGGTAATATTTGATCTTGCGGTCGGCCGGCGTTGCGGCGGGCGCAGCCGTTCCGTGCGCGCTGTGGTCCGTCATGTCGGCGGCTGCTCCGGCCATGCCGATCGCGGCAATGCCCAAAATGCCAACGCCGATCAGCGCACCCAAAAGGGCGCGCGAAAGCTGCATCGTCTTCATCGTCGAACTTCCCAAATCTACTGGTCAGCCGCATCAGCGGCATGCATCACGCGCGCGTCGAAGCGCCGCGCGACATCAGGCGTTAAGCCGAATGGACCAGGGGCCGGGGTGGCCTTGGAGGGGGATGTTGGCCGAGGCTTTCCGCTTCAGGATCGCTAGCGGGTTTCAGCAGGCGCACAGTCACCGGCTGGATCTCAATCATTCCGGCCGGGGAAGGTTCGTGAAAACTCTTGACCATGCAAAGCGCCATCAGCGGGCACTGGTCGCAATCCATGGGCATGGATTTGTCCGGGCAGCACGGCATGTCGGCGGCTATCTCCTTTGCCGCCATCTCCGGCATCGACCCACCCATGGCTATGCCCGCATTCGCAGGACCGGAAAACGGGGCGAACACGAGCCCTGCGATCAGCAAGATCGCCAGCAGCCGGGAAAGGTGGAACGATATTTTCACGCCCGCATTCTCCCACGATCCGGCAGCCAAGGGAACCGTGGCGGGATCACTAATTCGCCAGCACCCGGCGATGGACGGCTTGAATCGTTAACCGAGCCACCCCCGCTAGTGCATCCGGTGATGCCTGGCCGGCGCGCCAGACGTGTATCCCCGCAAATCGGCATATTGCTTCATCTGGTCTGGCGAGAGGATCTGCGCCGTCTCCAGGTGGTATTTGAGGTGCGCGTTGCGCAGTTCGGCCTGGGTCACGCCGATCCTGAGGGTCGCATCCTTCAGCGCAGCGGGCGTGATCGCGCGGCTGACGAACTGCTGGTCGAGCGCGCCTTCCTGCTCGATCAATCTCGCGCCGATCGGGGTGGCTTCCGCCTTCATGGCATCGAACAGCGTCTGAATCCGTTGCTTTTGTTCGGCTGACAGCGCCAGCTTCTCGGACAATTCCAGCACATGCGCCGGGCCGGGATAGCCGTTCAGTTCGGCTGCCAGTGCCAGGCCGGTGCCCCTGCCGGCCTTGAGATCGTCGACTTGCTGCGCGGACAGCGCCTTGATCGGGCGGCTCTGCATCCCCGCGTAGGGTGACTGCGCCAGTGCAGCGGTCGAGGCGAGGGCAAGGATAATGACGGCAGCGGTAATGGTTTTCATGAAAATCTCCTCCAGGGGTGTCGCGATCCTATCAGCACGGCAATTGGTGGGCATCAAAGATCCGTCAGAATGGTTCCACGCGCGCAAAGACGCTGAACTCGAAAAGCTGGTGCGACCCCCAGGGCGTCGCATGGTCGTCGCGCCGGCTTTGCAGCAGTTTGAATCCAGGCCCCAGCGTTTCCCCGAGGCGCGCCGCATCGTAACGCATCACCGGCAGGCCGCTGCATTTCTCCGGTCCATCGAGTGCGAAGGTCGCGATGATGGCGTGGCCGCCGATCCGCAGACCTCGCCCGAGCCGCGCGATGTAAGCCGCGCGGTCACGCGCCTCGGTGAGAAAGTGAAACGCTGCCCGGTCGTGCCACACATCATACGTTCGCGACGGCTCCCATGCGGTGGCGTCGGCAACCAGCCACTGCGCCCGCACCGCGCGTTCGCCGAGGCGGGCCTTGGCGGCCTGCAAGGCCGCGGCGGACAGATCGAGCACGGTGACGTCAAGAAATCCCCGATCGATGAGATGATCGACCAGCCGCGACGTGCCGCCGCCGAGATCGATGATCCCGGACGATGGCGCCGCACCTGTTTCCGCGATCAACGCCAGCGACGGAGCAGGGCTCTCCTGAAACCAACTGACTTCATTCTCGCCCTTGCTGGTATAGACGTTCTCCCAGTGCGCCTGGCGGCCCTCGCTTTCCATCGCGTCCTCCTGTCCTGCTTGCGACGCTAGGTGGACATCCGGCCCGCCTACTGCAATAGACCGTCATGCAGTAGGCGGTTGGATGCAATGAGCGGCAATTCCCAAGGCCCTTCCCAAGCCAGTGTCGGCGAAGTCTTTACCGCATTCCTGAAGCTGGGTCTGACGTCGTTCGGCGGGCCGATCGCTCATCTCGGCTATTTCCGCCACGAGTTCGTCGAACGCCGGAAATGGCTCGACGAGACCGCCTATGCGGACCTGGTCGCGCTTTGCCAGTTCCTGCCGGGCCCGGCCTCCAGCCAGGTCGGCTTTTGCCTCGGCATTCTCCGCGGCGCCGGGCTTTTGGGTGGCCTCGCGGCGTGGTTCGCCTTCACCATGCCCTCGGCGCTGATCCTGTTCGCCTTTGCGATGGGGGCGGCCGCGTTCACGGGGCCGGTCGCCGAAGGCTTTCTGCACGGCCTCAAGCTGGTGGCGGTCGCTGTCGTCGCGCAGGCGATCTGGGGCATGTCGCGAACCCTGACACCCGATCGGACCCGCGCCGGCATCGCGCTTGGCGCGATTGCCGTCGTGGTTTTCTTCACCGGATCGTTCGGGCAGATCGCCGCGATCGCACTCGGCGCCAGCGCGGGCCTCTGGCTTTGCCGGGGCGAGGTCGCGCCGGTTTCCGGACATCTGAATTTTCCGGTCACCCGGCAAGCAGGCTTCGCAGCGCTGGTTCTCTTCGTCGCACTTTTCTTGCTTCCCCCGATCGCCGTCCGGGCGACCGGCGCGCAGTCGCTCGCATTGTTCGACGCGTTCTACCGCTCGGGAGCGCTGGTTTTTGGCGGCGGCCATGTCGTGCTGCCGTTGCTTCAGGCGGAAGTCGTCACGTCGGGATGGGTCAGCAACGAGGCGTTTCTCGCCGGTTACGGGCTGGCGCAGGCCGTGCCGGGGCCGCTGTTTACTTTTGCCGCCTATCTCGGCGCGGTGACAGGCCCGCCACCGAACGGCTTTGCGGGGGCGGCGATTGCCCTCATCGCGCTGGCGCTTCCGGGCTTGCTGCTGGTCTACGGCATGTTGCCGTTCTGGGATGCGATGCGCGCGCATCCGGCCGCGCAGGCCGCCATGCGCGGCACCAACGCCGCCGTGGTCGGCATTCTCGGGGCCGCGCTCTACAACCCGGTCTGGATCAATGCGGTGTTGACGCCGCGCGATTTTTTCCTCGCGCTCGCGGGCTTCCTGTTGCTCACTGTCTGGAAATTGGCGCCATGGATCGTGGTGGTCGTGCTGGCTGCCGCCGGCATCCTGTCGCGACTGATGTGAACCTCATGCCAGGTGGTCCCGTGATGCAGCCCGCCGCACCTCCAGATCCGGGAAAATCCGCCGCAAACTTCCTTTCGATTCAGGCGCTGCGCGCCGTCGCGGCCTTGCTCGTGGTGCTCTATCATGCGTTCGAATTGTGGGGACTGCGCGTCGATCCCGCGGCGCCCGGCGTGAAATGGACCAATGGCGCCGCGGGGGTCGATATTTTTTTGCCATCAGCGGATTCGTAATGGTGATCTCCTCGCGCCGTCTGGTCGATCGGCCCGGCGGCGCGCTGGCGTTTCTCCGGCATCGCGTCGTCAGGATCGTTCCGCTCTACTGGCTGTTGACGACGCTGAAGATACTCGGTGTCGTGCTGCTTCCCGGCATCATCCTGAGAACCAGCGTCGACCTGCATTCGGTCGTCGCCTCTTATCTGTTCCTGCCCGTTGTCGATGCGGCCGGGAATTTCCGGCCCGTGCTGCCGGTCGGCTGGACCCTGACTTACGAATTTCTGTTCTATCTGTTTTTCGCGCTCGCGCTGGCGCTGCGCCTCGATGTTCTCCGCATCATCGTGCCCGGCCTCGGCCTGATCGCCGCGGTGGCGCTCTTCCGCACCGAAAGCTGGCCGGACTGGACCATTCTGTTCAGCACCATCGTGCTGGAATTCGTGTTCGGCGTCGTGCTCGCGCAATGGACGCTGCGGGGGTTCCGGCTGCCTCCGACCGTCGCCGCGGTACTGGTGCTCGGCGGATTTGTCGCGATCCTCGCGATGCCGATGGGTCCTGAAAATCTGCGGGTGCTGACCTGGGGCGTGCCGGCGTTTGCCATCGTGGCCGGCGCCGTCTCGCTGGAGCACCTGGTCGCGCCCGCATTGCCGCGCTGGTTGCTGGCGCTGGGCGACGCCTCCTATCCGATCTATCTCAGCCATGGCTTCGTGCTGTCGGCGCTGATGCTCCTGATCGGCCGGTTTATCGGGCCGGGGCTGTGGACGGAGGCAACAACGATCATGCTCTGCCTGGCGGTCAGTTCGATGGCAGGCTGGGTGCTGTTCGATCGGGTCGAGAATCCGTTGTTGCACCTTCTGAGGCCGCGATAGCGCCTGCCGTTCGGCTCCGGAGCGGCGAAAACGGCTGTATCGGCCCGATTAAGTGCCTTGTAACCCGTTTGCGCTATGAAAATGGGCACGATTTCGACAGGCGGACGACATTCATGAGCAACGACATGGTCACAAGCCGATCCCGGGGCCTTAGCCTGAAGGCGACGCTTACGTTGGTGGTCGGCACGCTGACCGTCCTCGTTCTCATGGCCTGCGGCATCGCGGGAGCGGATGCCTG
>JACDAG010000339.1 GCA_013695565.1 Bradyrhizobium sp. | reverse complement strand
GCTTCCTTCAGGATCGGCTCGAGTTTGGGCGACTGGCTACTGATCTGGCGGAAAATTTCACCGAGCGGCTCCAGGCCGTTGCCATCGACCAGCACGTGCGTGATCACGTTCATCCACTCATATCCGGTGGTGCCGTGAACGCCACTGAACGCAGGCAATTTCTCGTCCTCACCGAGAATCTTCTCGACCACGATGTAAAACGGCTTGCTGCCCTGCGCGCCACGGATCAGGCGGCGCAGGCGCTGAAAATATTGTGCGGGATCGCGAAGGCCGTCGATGTGGTCAAGCCGCAGGCCCTGCAGCTTCCCCTCCGTGATCAACTGCTTGACCAGCCGATGGCTCGCCTCAAAGGTGCCGGCATCCTCGACGCGCAATCCCGCGAGCGAATTGACGTCGAAGAAGCGGCGGTAATTGATATCGCTGGACGCCAGCCGCCAATGCCCGAGCTTGTAGTGCTGGCGTTCGAGCAGATGATGCAGCGCCAGCGTCTGCGTGGGACGATCCGGTCCGGCGCGGTAGGCATCGATCCCGCGTGCGATGGCCTCAGTGCTTCCTGCGATCGCCCGCAACTCCGCCTTGAAAGCGGGGGCCTCCTGCCGGTTGGGACGGCGCAGCCCGTGGTAGCGCGCGGCGAGGGCGAGGACGTCGTGGCCGGCTGGGCTGTCTTCGGCTTCGGCCTGCCTGACGATGGTTCGCAGGATTTCGCTGTAGCGCTCTGGCGCGATCGGCAGCCGATGCTCGAAATACCAGGCGGAAAAACTGCCTTCGCTGGCATTGTAGCGCAACTCGATCTCGCCGTGCTCCAGCGCCTGACCATAGGAAGAGCCGATGATCGGCAGCAGCACGCCGCCGCGGGCCCGATACGGCAACAATTCCCAGTCGATATCGAAGGACACCGCGTGAGGGGAGGCCTGGCCCCATTCCAGTACATCGAGCCACCACGGATTATCGGCAAAATGCACGCCGATATGATTGGGCACGAAATCGAGAATCAGCCCGAGATCGTGCGCCTTCAGCGCGGCGCTCAACCGCTCGAAGCCGGCCTCGCCGCCAAGCTCGGGATTGAGCTTGGTGTGATCGGTAACGTCGTAGCCATGCGTGCTGCCCTTGCGCGCCGTCATGAAGGGCGAGGCGTACAGATGCGTGATCCCGAGCGCCTTCAAATGAGGGGCGACAGAGGCGGCCGCGTCGAAATCGAAATCCGCTGAAAGCTGCAGGCGGTAGGTCGCGATCGGGATCGCCGGGGGCATTTTCCTATCCGATGCGCCAGTGCACCGACCATGGCGGGACGCGCTCTCCCAACTCGCTGCCCCAGATAAGGGTTCCCCCGATTTCACCTGATGTATTGGCGATCTCACGGTCCGACAGGTTGGCGAGCAGGCGAAGCGTAGCGCCATCGCCCATGCGCCAGCTGGCGGTCAGCAGGCCGTCGCTGGCAGCCTTGGCCTCGCCGAATGCCGCGCCTGCGAGGCGAGGGACGATCTCCCGCCTGCGGATCGCAAGCATCTGCTGGATCGTTGCCAGCCGCCGTTGTGCCGCCGGCCCGGCGCGCTCGTTCCAGTCGAGAGCCGCCGATTGGAACGTCGACGGCGCCAGCGCGTCGGGCACCTCGTCGCCATATTCCGCGTAGGCCCAGGCATATTCGCCGCGGCGGCCCTTGCGGACCGCGTCCGCCAGATCGCCCTTGAAATCACAGAAAAACGGAAAGGGCGTCTTCGAACCCCATTCCTCGCCCATGAACAGCATCGGGATCGCCGGTGCCAGCAGCATCACACCGAGCGCCGCTTCGATCGCTTCCGTGCGCGCCACACCTTCGAGCCGGTCGCCAAAGGCGCGATTGCCGATCTGGTCGTGATTCTGCAGGAAATTGATGAAGGCGGTCGGCGCAAGCATGCCGCTGGTTTCCCCGCGCTTGCCCCGGCGAAACTCCGACATTTCGCCCTGGTAGACAAAGCCTGAGGACAGCGACCTGGCGATGTCGTCGAGCGGCGCGCGCTGATAGTCGCAGTAATAGCCCTGCTTTTCCCCGGTCATCAGCACGCGCCAGGCATGATGATAGTCATCGTTCCATTGCGCACGGTATTTGCCGCGGGGCGGATCCTGCGCGGCGTCCAGGATGCTGGCGCGGTTGTCGCCGTTTTCCAGCACCAGATGAATGCGCCGCCCGGTTTCCGCAGCGAGTTCACCCACCGCCATGCTGAGATCGTTGAGCAGTGACAGCCCGCCGGGCTCGACAATGCTGTTCACCGCATCCAGACGCAATCCGTCGAAGCGGTAGTCCCGCAGCCAATGCAGCGCATTCTCGATCGCGAAGGCGCGTACTTGCGGCACGCGGTAATCGATCGCGCTGCCCCACGGGGTGTGGGCTTCCGTGAAGAATGCCGGCGCATAGCGGCCGAGATAGTTTCCCTCAGGCCCAAAGTGGTTATAGACCACGTCAAGAAACACCATCAGCCCGCGCAGATGCGCCTCGTCGATCAGCGCCTTGAGATCCTCTGGCCGGCCATAGGCACTGTCGGGCGCGTACCACAGCACGCCGTCATAGCCCCAGTTGCGGGATCCTGCGAAATCCGCCAGCGGCAGCAATTCCAATGTGGTGATGCCGGTCAGCACCAGATGATCGAGTTTTTCGATCATGGCGCGGTAGCTGCCGTCCTGCGTGAACGTGCCAACGTGGCTCTCGATGATGACGGCTTCCTGCCAGGGCCGCCCGCGCCAGTCGGTGGCGCGCCACGGATAGGCGGCGTGGTCGATAACTTCGCTCGGGCCGAAGACGTCTTCCGGCTGGAAATCGGATGCGGGGTCGGGGACGTCGATCTCGTCGTCGATGCGAAACTTGTATCGGGTGCCGGCTTTCGCGTCTGGTATCTCAACCGAAAACCAGCCGTCGTCGCCGCGCTGCATCGCGTGGGGTTGCTGCAACAGCAGATCGACGCGCTTCGCGGCCGGCGCCCACAGGCGAAAGCGCGCGCCGTCTTTCGTCAGCTTTGGACCGAATTGCCGCGCATTCATGCTGAGCCCGCAAAGGCGAGCACCGAGCGCGGTGGCGCCTTCATCTCGGCGCCGGCAGCGAAGTTAGCCGTGGCTGGTGCGCTTTCGGTGGTGTTCAGCACCTGTTGCCAGCTCTTGTATTCGCTCATCCTGGGCATTTTGAATGCGATCTCTTCGGGCGCGGCGTTCAGAACGATAAAGATCGGCGCTTGCCCTTGTTCCATCGGCCCCAGCACATAGGCGAGGAACCGTCCCTCCGGAAACTTCCAGTCGGATTCCTTCATCTCTTCGGCCGCCGGCGTCAGCCACAGCACGCCGTAGGAGCCGTCGGCGCGGCGGCCGTCGAGCCAGCGCTGGCAGCGGATCTGGCCGAAGCGCCGGCGCAGTCCGGTCAAGTGGCCGATGAAATCGGTGAGGTCGTCGCCTTCCTTGCCGAGGTTCTCCCAACCCACCCAGCCAGTCTCGTTGTCCTGGCAGTAGGCATTGTTGTTGCCGTTTTGCGTATTGCCGACTTCATCGCCGGCCAGCATCAGCGGCGTGCCCTGCGCCAGCATCAGGCAGGCGAGCTGGTTCTTGCGCAGCTGGCGGCGCAGCGCGATGATTGCCACGTCATCGGTTGGGCCTTCATGACCGCAATTATTGCTGTCGTTGTGGCTGGAGCCGTCGCGGTTGTCTTCGCCGTTGGCTTCGTTATGCTTCTCATTATAGCTGAACAGATCCGCCAGCGTGAAACCGTCATGGACGGTGATGTGGTTGATGCCGGCGCGGGGGCTGCGATTGTCGTGGTGGAACAGGTCGGAGGAGGCGGTCATGCGACCAGATATCTCGCCGATCAGGCTGCCTTCGCCGCTCCAATAGCGCCGCATGGCGCTGCGATAGCGATCGTTCCATTCCGACCATTGCGAAGGGAACGCGCCGACCTGATAGCCGCCCATGCCGAGGTCCCAGGGTTCTGCAACCATCTTGACGGTTGCCAGTACCGGGTCTTGCCGCACGGCGGTGAGGAAGGCGGCGTTGCGATCATATCCGTTCGGCCCGCGCGCCAGTGTGGTCGCGAGGTCGAAGCGGAAGCCATCGACATGGCAGACCTCGACCCAATAACGCATTGAATCCATCACCATCTGCAGCACGCGCGGATGGTTCAAATTGACCGAACTGCCGCAACCGGTGAAGTCGTCATAGAAACGCGGGTTTTCCGGCTTCAGCCAGTAATAGGAGGCGTTATCGATGCCGCGAAAGGACAGCGTCGGGCCAAGATGATTGCCCTCGGCGGTGTGGTTATAGACGACGTCGAGCATCACCTCGATGCCGGCATCGTGTAGCCGGGCTACCGTGGTGCGAAAGGCATCGAGCGCATTGTCCTGCGCGTAGCGCGCGTCCGGCGCGAAGAACGCCAGCGTGTTGTAGCCCCAGTAGTTGACCAGCTTCTTTTCAACCAGCGCGCGGTCGTCGATCAGCCCGTGGACCGGTAGCAATTCGATGGTGGTGACACCGAGACGTTTGAGATGATCGATCACCGCGGGCGAGGAGAGCCCGCCATAGGTGCCGCGCAAACCCGGTGGCACGTCATCGCGCTTCTGTGTCAGGCCCTTGACGTGGGCTTCGTAGATGATGGTGTCTTCCCAGGGAATGTTGGGTCGCATCTCGCGGCGGCCCCAATTAAAGGTTTCATCGACAACGACGGCCTTCGGCATGCCGCGGGCGTTGTCGCGCCGATCGAACGAGAGATCTTCGCGCGAACTGCCCGTGCGATAGGCGAAATGCGCATCGCTCCAGACCAGCCGGCCGGCAAGCCGCCTGGCGTAGGGATCGAGCAGCAACTTGTTGGCGTTGAAGCGGTGCCCCTGCTCGGGGTGATAAGGGCCATGCACCCGATAGCCATACAGCTGTCCGGGCGAGACGTCGTTGAGGTAGCCGTGCCAGACATCCTCGGTACGTTCAGGCAATTCGATACGTTCGAGTTCGCGGCGGCCCTGGCCGTCGAATAGGCAGAGCTCCACCTTCTCCGCATTGGCCGAGAACAGCGCAAAATTGGTGCCCCTTCCGTCCCAGCTTGCACCGAGGCGTGACGGGGATCCCGCGGTCAGTCGCATGGGTCAGTTTTCCGGTACGAGAAAGATCGCGGCCAGCGGCGGGATGGTGAGATTGAGTTCGGGGATGTTGCCCTCTAGCGTCCGGACAGCGCCGATATTGCCGACATTGCTGCCGCCATAATGTGCGGAGTCCGAATTGAACACCTCTTTCCACTTGCCGGCAAACGGCACGCGCACCCTGTAATCATAATAGACGTTGGGTGAGAAATTCACGATCACGAGGCAGCGGGCCCGCGCATCGCTGCCCTTGCGGATCCAGGCAAAGACGTTGCCGCCGGAATCATGCGTGATGACCCATTCGAAGCCCGGCTGGCTGCAGTCCAGTTCATGCAACGCCGGCAGTGTGCGGTAGAGGTGGTTGAGGTCGCGGACCAGGTTCTGAATACCGACATGCCTTGGCTGCTGCAGCAGATGCCAGTCCAGCGAACGGTCGTGATCCCACTCGCGCTCCTGGCCGAATTCGCAGCCCATGAACATCAACTTCTTGCCGGGGTGGCCGAACATGAAGCTGTAATAGGCACGCAAATTCGCAAAACGTTGCCAGTCGTCGCCGGGCATCCGCCCCAGGATCGAGCGTTTGCCGTGCACCACTTCGTCGTGCGACAGCGGCAGGATGAAGTTTTCCGAGAACGCATATTGCAGACCGAACAGGATATCGCCGTGATGGAATTTGCGGTGGATCGGATCCTTGCCGATGTATTTCAGGGTGTCGTGCATCCATCCCATGTTCCACTTGTAGCCGAAGCCGAGCCCGCCATATTCGACCGGACGGGAGACTTGCGGCCAGGCGGTAGATTCCTCCGCCGCCGTGGTGGCGTCCGGGAAGCGTCCGAACACCTCGGTGTTGAAGCGGCGCAGGAAGCCGATGGCTTCGAGATTTTCCCGTCCGCCGTGCTGGTTCGGAATCCATTCGCCCGCGGGCCGGGAGTAGTCGAGATAGAGCATCGAGGCCACCGCATCGACGCGCAGCCCGTCGATGGCGTAGCGCTCCAGCCAGAACAGCGCGTTCGAGACCAGGAAGTTCACCACTTCGGTGCGGCCGTAATTGTAGATCAGCGTGCCCCAGTCGAGGTGGCGGCCCTGCAACGGATTGGCGTGCTCATACAATGCGGTGCCGTCGAAATGGCCGAGGCCGTGGGGATCGTCGGGGAAGTGCCCGGGCACCCAGTCCAGCATCACAGCGATGCCCTCGCGGTGGAAAGCATCGACGAGTGCGGCAAAATCCTCCGGCGTGCCGAACCGGCTGGTGGGAGCGTACATGCCAGTCGGCTGATAGCCCCATGAGCCATCGAACGGATGTTCACTGATCGGGAGAAATTCGACATGGGTAAAGCCGAGGTCGCGGACGTAGCTGGGCAGCTGCTCGGCGAGTTCGCGATAGGTCAGCCATTCATTGCTGCCCTTGCGTCGCCACGAGCCGAGATGGACTTCGTAGATCGACATCGGCGCGCTCAGCGCATTCATGCCAACCGGTGCCGGGCGCGGGCGTGGCAGATTGGCCTGGTCGAAAACGATTGAGGCCGTCTTGGGACGCACTTCGGCGGCAAACGCGACCGGATCCGCCTTCAACGGCAAATGTTGTCCGTTGGGTTCGATGATATCGAACTTGTAATGGTCACCGACGCTGGCATGGGGAATGAACAATTCCCAATAGCCGACGCCGCGTACGCGCATTGGATGCCGTCGCGGATTCCAGTAATTGAAATCGCCGACCACGCTGACGCCGTGGGCGTTCGGCGCCAGCACGACGAAAGCGATGCCCTCGACGCCTTCCAGCGTCATCGGATGGGCGCCGAGCTTGTCGTAGATGCGCTGATGGGTGCCTTCGCCGAGCAGATAAAGATCAAAGTCGCTCAGGACAGGCGGAAACCGGTAGGGGTCGTCGAGTTCGACCAGCTTGTCTCCGAACTGGGCGCGCAATTGATAACGCGTCGAGCCGTTCGGCAACGCGCCGGCGAACAGCCCGGCATCATGGATCCGCTCCAGCGGTGCCCGTTCACCATGTTCGCCGATTGCCTCCACGTTCGAGGCTTCCGGCAGGAACGCGCGCACGATCTTCCGGTCGCCCTCGGTATGGAGGCCGAGATAGTGGAAGGGATCGGTGTGATTGCCCAGGATGATTGCATAGGCCTCTGCGGGTAGCTTGGTCATGAGGCCTCAAGGGACTGTTGCGACAAAATACGAAGCATTCCGGTCATGGCCAAACGCAGCCAATCCGGCCGGTAGGATAGTTCATATTCGATCTCGTAGCATGCCTTCTCCAGCAGGAAGAAGGTCAGCATTGCCTCGGCAGCCTTCGGATCGTCCGGCCACAGGCGCTGGTTAACCATGGCTTCGCGATAGGCGGTCAGGAATGCAGCGATCGCCCGGTCGCGCCACTCGGCGAGGGCAGCCGCGAGCGTGCCGTGCTCATCGTGGGACACTTTCAACGCGCGCTCAAGGGCCGCGGTCGTCGAATAATCGATGGAGCGGATCATGCTGGCGACGTCGCGCGCCGCGGGCGCCTTGCGCCGTCGCTCTGCGATGGGGCGCCGCGGCTCGCCGTCGAAATCGACAATGAAGATGTCGTCCTTGACGATCAGCAACTGGCCGAGATGGAAGTCGCCGTGGTGGCGGATATTGAGTCCGCCGTTTTCTTGCGGCAACAGGGCCTTCAGCCGATTGGGCAGGCCGGATTGCTGGGCCAGCAGCTGATCG
>JACDAG010000286.1 GCA_013695565.1 Bradyrhizobium sp. | reverse complement strand
TCCGGGATCGCTACTCCGCCGCGGTCACCGTGGTCTCGGGAACGCTGGCGCCACCGCCGTAGCGCTGGTCGATATAGTCGATCACCAGCGCCTTGAAGTCGGCGGCGATGGCAGGGCCGCGCAGGGTGCGGAACTTCTTGCCGTCGACGAACACGGGGGCGGCCGGGGCTTCGCCGGTGCCGGGCAAGGAGATACCGATATTGGCGTGCTTGGATTCGCCGGGGCCGTTGACGATGCAGCCCATGACCGCAACGTTGAGGGCTTCGACGCCGGGATATTGCGTCTTCCAGCCCGGCATTTCGGTGCGGATGAAATCCTGGATCGAGCGCGCCAGTTCCTGGAACGTGGTCGAAGTGGTGCGGCCGCAGCCGGGGCATGCCGCGACCAGCGGCACGAAGGTGCGGAAGCCCATGGTCTGCAGCAATTCCTGCGCGACCTGAACTTCCAGCGTGCGATCGCCGCCGGGTTCAGGCGTCAGCGAAATGCGGATGGTGTCGCCGATGCCTTCCTGCAGCAGGATGCCGAGCGCCGCGGACGAGGCCACGATGCCCTTCGATCCCATGCCGGCTTCGGTGAGGCCGAGATGGATCGCGTAATCCGAGCGCTCCGCGAGCACCTCGTAGACCGCGATCAGATCCTGCACGGCGGAAACCTTCGCCGACAGGATCATGCGGTTTTTCGGCATGCCCAGCTCTTGCGCGCGGGCCGCCGACAGCAGCGCCGACTGCACCATGGCTTCGCGCATCACTGCCCGCGCATCGCGCGGGTTCGGCAACGCCGTATTCTCGTCCATCAGCTTGGTGAGCAGTTCCTGGTCGAGCGAACCCCAATTGGCGCCGATGCGCACCGGCTTGTCGTTCTTGTTGGCGATCTCGATGATGTCGGCGAACTGCGTGTCGCGCTTGTTCTTGAAGCCGACATTGCCGGGATTGATGCGGTATTTGTCGAGCGCCTCGGCGCAGGCGGGATAATCCGTCAGCAGCTTGTGGCCGATGTAATGGAAATCGCCGATCAGGGGCGTGGTGATGCCCTGCTTGCGCAGGCCGTCGCGGATATGCGGCACGGCGGCCGCGGCTTCGTCGCGGTCCACCGTGATGCGGACCATTTCCGAGCCGGCGCGCGACAAGGCGGCGACCTGCGCGATGGTGCCCTGGATATCGGCGGTGTCGGTGTTGGTCATCGACTGCACGACGATCGGCGCACCGCCGCCGACGGCGACATCGCCGACCATGACCTGGGTGGTTTTATGCCGGGCGCTGGGGCCGGCGACGTCGTCTTGCGGCGGTTTTTCGGGCTTGTTCATGGCGTCTCGAATAACAGGTTTTGGTGACATTCACCAAGGGGACCGGGACGGGCCAGGCGGCGGCGTCCGAATTTGAATTTTATCTCTGTATTTTCAATGACTTATACTAGTCATTAGCTTCGGAGGCCGCGCATCGGGGCCCCTCGCCTTCCGCTCCACTATATTGGACAGGAATCGCCGGATTGAAAGGGCGAGCTGCGCGGGGGTGCCGCCTTTTCATTGCAGGTCACGCGCCCTACCATCGTTCAGGACAACGGGAGGTCAGGAATGTCGGAGCTCATCAGTACGACGGAACTTGCCGGCATCCTCGATCGGCCCGATCTTCGGCTGTTCGATTGCACGACCTATCTCGAACCGGCGCCCGAGGGCAGCAAGGCCCCCTATATCGCGGTGCCCGGCGACCACACCTTCGCGGCCGGCCATATTCCCGGCGCGGACTTTCTCGATCTTCAGGGCGAGTTCTCCGATCCCTCGACCGATCTTCGCTTCATGATGCCCGAGGTTGCGCAGCTTGAGGCGGCGTTCGGACGGCACGGCGTCGATGCCAACAGCCGCGTCGTGCTCTATTCGATCGGCACGCCGATGTGGGCGACGCGATTCTGGTGGATGCTGCGATCGCTGGGCTTTGACAACGTCTCGGTGCTCGACGGCTGCTTCGACAAATGGAAGGCCGAGGAACGGGAGATCGAGACCGGCGCGGCAAAAGGATATAAGCCCGCGAAATTCACGGCAAAGCCGAGGCCCGGTTTTTTCGTCGGCAAGGACGAGGTGCTTGCTGCGGTCGCCGATCACAGCGCCGTCGTCGTCAATGCGCTCGGCCCGCAATTCCACCGGGGGCTGGAGCCGAGCCGCTACGGCCGGCCCGGACGCATTCCCGGCAGCTGCAACGTGTCGGCGGCAACGCTGCTCGATCCGGCGACCCGCGTGTTCGTGCTGCTTGCGGACGCCGAAGCGAAATTTGCGACGCAGGGCCTGCGCAAGGACAAACGCGTGATCGCCTATTGCGGCGGCGGCATCTCCGCCACCATCGATCTGTTCCTGCTGCACCGGCTCGGCTACGACGACCTCACCCTCTATGACGCCTCGATGGGCGAATGGGCCAAGGATGAGGCGTTGCCGATCGAGACGGATTAGCAAGCTGCATGCGAGTGAAGTGCACTGCTCGCATACACACCGCTGTCATCGCCCGGCATAGCCGTTCGAAGAACGGCGTCGCTTCCGCTCGCCTATGACCGGGCGACCCAGTATTCCAGAGAAGCTAGCGATAGAAGCGATAGGCCGCGGCGTACTGGATCGCCCGGTCGAAGCCGGGAGACGACAGTTGTGGTTGTAGCTGCCGCCCGTTCACGCCATCACACATTCGGATCCGGCGCCACTGCCGCCCTTGCCGCCTCCGGCCGGTTGACGAGATAGAGCCCGGCAATCACCAGCACCGCCGCGACGCCAAACGCGATCGTCAGCGTGTCGTGCAGGATGAAATACGCGGCGACGACGCCGAACAGCGGCGTGATGAAGGTGAAGGCCGACAATTTGCTGGCCGAATAGGTCTTCACCAGCGCAAACCACAACAGGAACGTCAGGCCCACCACCCAGAACGCCTGATAGGCCAATAGCGCCAGCGACAGCGGCCCGGGAATATGGGTGATGGTTTCGCCTGAAATCCACGCCGCCAGCGCAAGGATCGGGATCGAGATCGCCACCTGATAGCCGAGCCCCTTTTCCGCCGGCGCCTTGATCAGCGCGGTCGCCTTGACGATCAGCGTCGTGGTCGCCCACAGCGCGCCGCCGGCGACGATCAGGAGGTCGCCCATCAATACCTTGGCATCGACATTGGCCTGGGGGACGCCGATCGCGAGCGCAACACCGGCGAAACTCAAACCGAGCCCGCCCCATTGCGAGGCACGCAGCCGTTCGCCGAGAAAGACATAGGAACCGAGGGCGACAAAGAACGGCGCCGTGTACATGAACACCGCGGCGCGCGACGCCGACGTCAGCAAGAGGCCGCGATAGATCAGCACGAATTCGATGCCGAAGATGACGCCCGCAATCACGCCCGGCCACAGCGTCCCGTCACGCTGGAAGAACCTGACGCCGCGAAACCAGCCGATGATGAGCAACACCGGCAACGCGCCGATCGAACGGGTCAATGCCTGCAGCATCGGCGGCACGTCCGGCAACACCAGCTTCACTGCGATCTGGTTAAAACCCCAGCTCAGGCACAGCATCAGCATCAATGCGACAGCGCCCGGGGTGAGCGCACGCCCGGCGGTAGAGATCACTTGGTTGGACGACATTTACCCTCGTGGCCGGCTTGGCGCCGCGTTCTTATTTCTGACAATGCGCGCAGGTGCCGGCGATCTCGACGACGGAAAGCTTGGGCGCAAACCCTGTGGCGCGCGCCGCGGCGTTGAGGCTTTGCGCGACCGGGGCTGCGGGAATTTCACCGACCGAGCCGCAATGATCGCAGATCAGGAACGCCACCATCGAGGTCTCGTCATGGTCGTGCGCGCAGGCCAGAAACGCATTGCGGCTCTCGATGCGGTGGACGAGGCCGTTTTCCATCAGGAAATCGAGCGCGCGGTAGACCGTGATCGGCGCCGGCCGCGGCATCGATTTGGCGAGCTCGTCGATCACCTCATAGGCCCCGAGCGGGCGATGGCTGGACAACAAGGCCTGCAGCACCTGGCGCCGGATCGGGGTGAATTTCTGCGCCCGCTTGGCGCACACCTGCTCGGCATGCGCGATCGCGTCCGCGGTGCAGCGGCCGTGATCATGGTCAGGTGCGGGAAAAGTGGGTTTTGCCAGGGTCATGCCGGCGTTTTGTAGCATTTTGGCGGCCAATCCCAAACCCCGGCGGGCGCAATGTTCCCAGCCATGTTCTGCGGGCGGGGCTGGCAGCTATTAACCCGGCATGCGGAATTCATAAGCTAGCTTATAATATCCAAAGCTTATGGAGGCAAAGCGCCATGCGCGGTTCCGTGGATATGAACTTCCTGTTTACGCTCGGCGAGGTGCAGCGGATGATGCGCGCCTATGCCGACAAGCAGGCGGCGCGCTATGGCATCACCCGCGCGCAATGGGCGGTTTTGGCCAAGGTCGAGCGTACCGAGGGCCTGAAACAGACGGAACTCGCCGAACTGATGGAAATGCAGCCGATCACGCTGACGCGGCTGATCGACAAGCTCTGCGACAATGGCTGGATCGAGCGTCGCGGCGACGAGACCGACCGCCGCGTCAACCGCCTGTATCTGAAGAAGGCCGCACGCCCGCTGCTCGGCAAGCTGTCAGGTTTGCGCTCGGAACTGACGGCGACCGCGCTCGGGGGTATCAACCCCGCTGACGCCCATCGCCTGCTCGCCCAACTCGACCTGATCAAGGAAAACGTTCGCAACGCGATCCAGAATCCGCCCAGCGAACCGCCCCGAAAGGAACAGCGTTATGGCTGATCCCGTACTGAAATTCCCGCCCGAACAGAAGGGCGCCGAGCCGGCCCCGCGCCCGAAACTGGCCGCGGAACCGCGCCGCCGGTTGATGGCCGGCATGCGCCGCTATCGCCGCTTCCTGCTGCTGGTGGTGCTGCCGCTGGTCGCCGCGGTGGCGGGATTCACTTTCTATCTCAATGGCGGGCGCTATGTGACCACCGATGATGCCTATGTCGGCGCGCAGAAGGTGCTGATCACGTCAGACGTGTCCGGCAAGATCATCAACGTCACCGTGAAGGAAGGTCAGCAGGTCACAACCGGCGACACCCTGTTCCAGATCGATCCGGTGCCGTTTCAGCTTGCGCTGGCCCAGGCGCGCGCGAAGCTCGAAGACGCCAAGACCAGCCACGGCAATCTGGTCGCCAATGTCGCGCTCTACTCGCAAACCCTCGAGATCGTGAACAGCGGCATTGCGCTCAAACAGCGCGACGTCGAGCGCAAGAATTCGCTGGTCAAGAGCAATGCCGGATCGCAGCTCGATCTCGACAACAGCGCCACCGCGCTGGTCACAGCCCAGGCGCAGCGGCAGCTGGTGACGCAGCAGCGCTCCAACGCCCTCAATCAGCTGCTCGGCAACCCCGACCTGCCGCTCGAGCAGTTTCCGGCCTACATGCAGGCCAAGGCCGCGCTCGACGACGCCCAGCGCAACCTCGATCTGACCACCGTGCGCGCGCCGATGAACGGCGTCGCCACGCAGGTCGACCAAATCCAGCTCGGACGTTTCGTGATGGCCGGCGCCCCGGTATTCTCCGTCATCGACGTGTCGAACCCCTGGGTCGACGCCAATCCGAAGGAATCCGATTTCACGTATGTGGCGGTCGGCCAGAGCGTCACGCTCGACGTCGACGCGTTCCCCAATCATGTGTTCAAGGGCACGGTCGGCTCGCTCTCGCCCGGCACCGGCGCGCAATTCGCGATCCTGCCGCCGCAGAACGCGACGGGTAATTTCGTCAAGGTGGTGCAGCGCGTCCCGGTGCGGATCTATTTCGACAAGAACGACAAGTTCGTCCGCAAGCTCAAAGCGGGGATGAGCGTCTACGCCACCATCGATACCAACCATCGCCGTTCGCTCGCGAACCTGCTCGGCTTCTCGCCGGCGGCGGCGAACCACGAAACAGAAGACTGACCATGCCGACGCAGGGCCCGACACCTGCCGCGATTCCCGGCCTGCGCCGGAACATGGTGACGATCTGCGCCATGACGGCGACGATCATGCAGGCGCTCGACACCACCATCGCCAACGTCGCGCTGCCCTACATGCAGGGCACGCTGTCGGCCTCTCAAGACCAGATCAACTGGGTGCTGACCTCCTATATCGTCGCGGCCGCGATCATGACCGCGCCGGTGGGCTGGATCGCCAACCGGTTCGGCCGCAAGCGCATCTTCATCATCTGCTCCGGCGGCTTTACCATCGCTTCCGTGCTGTGCGGCCTCGCCCAGGACATCAACCAGATGGTGCTGTTTCGCCTGCTGCAGGGCGTGTTCGGCGCAGCACTGGTGCCGCTGTCTCAGGCGGTGATGCTGGACACCTATGCGCTGCACGAACGTGCCAAGGCGATGGCGATCTGGGGCATGGGCGTGATGATGGGTCCGATCATGGGTCCTTCGCTGGGTGCGTGGCTGACCGAAACCTATTCCTGGCACTGGGTGTTCTTCGTCAATCTGCCGTTCGGGATCTTCACCGTGCTCGGCCTCATGATCTTCATGGACGAGACCAGGAAAGACCAAAACCTGCGCTTCGACTGGTTCGGCTTCACGGCACTGGCGGTCGCGATCGGATCGTTGCAGCTGGCGCTCGATCGCGGCGAGCAACTCGGTTGGCTGGAATCCAACGAGATCATCGCCGAATTCATCATCGCGGTCGTCGGATTCTATTACTTCCTGGCGCATTCGTTCACGACCGCAAAGCCGTTCGTCCAGTTCGCGCTGTTCAAGGACAAGAATTTCGTCGGCGGCTGCGTGTTCATGGCGGTCATGGGCCTGGTACTGTTTTCAACCATGGCGCTGTCGTCGCCGTTCCTGCAGAACGTGATCGGCTATCCCATCATCACCGCCGGCCTGCTGCTGGCAACCCGCGGCTGCGGCACCTTCGTCGCCATGATGATGGTCGGCCGGATGATGCGCTTCGTCGAGGCGCGCAATCTGATCATCACCGGCCTCAGCATCACCGCGGTTTCGCTGTTCTACATGACCGGCTGGACCGACCAGACCGGCGTCAACGAAATCATCGTGATCAGTGTGTTGCAGGGTTTTGGATTCGGGCTGGTGTTCGTGCCGTTATCCACCGTGGCGTTCCTGACACTGCCCAATCATCTGCGCACCGACGGCACCTCGATGCTGACCTTGATGCGAAATGTCGCAAGCTCGGTCGGCATTTCCGTCGTGATCTCGCAACTGACGGAGGGATCGCGGCGCAGCTACGCGATTCTCTCCGAGCACGTCAATCCGTTCAACCATGCCATGCAGATGCCCAATGTGCGCGGCATGATCGACCTCGGCACCGACACCGGCCGCGCCATGGCGGACGCGATGGTGAAAGCGCAGGCGCAGATCATCGCCTTCTCGCACGACTACCAGCTGGTGCTGATGTTCATCCTGGTCTCGATCCCGCTCACGATCATGATCGGCTCGACCAAGGTTACGCTACGCGCCCAGTCGGTCGCACCGGACCATGCGGTCATCGAGTAGCTATCGCGCCTCGCCTGGCTTGGCCCGCAGGCACAGATACATGCCGCCAAGCGACAGCGCGCCGCCGATCAAATGGATGATGGTCGGCGCCTCGCCGAGAAAGATGATCGACAGCACCGCGCTGACGACCGGGCCGAGATAGAGGCTCAGCGAGGTCGCTACCGCGCCGAAGCGCGCACCGAGCCAGGCATAGGCCGCATAGGCAAACAGCCCGGGGACGAGACCCGCGAAGAGATACACGAGCGCGGCACGGCCGGTGAATGCGGCTGATGGCGCCAGCCAGATTTCATGGGCCGCGAACGGCAGCGAGAACAGTGCACCGGCCGCCGCGAACAGCCCGATCCGCGCCAGAAAGCTCACGCTTTGGCCGACGCGATTTTGCAACAGCGTGTATCCCGCCCAGCCCAGCATCGCGAACAGCGCCAGCAGGTCGCCAATCGACAGACCGGTCCCGACCGAAGCCTGTCCTTTGGTGATGATCAAAAGAGCTCCGGCCAGCGCGACCGCCATGCCGATGATTTGTCGCCAACCTATGGATTCCCGGCCGGTGGCAACGGAAAACAGCAGCACGACGATCGGCGCCAGCGCCATGATCAGCGACACGTTGATGGCCGACGTGGTGATCCCGGCGACATAAACAGGTCCGCCGCAGATGAACATGCCGAAGAAGCCGGCCAGCGCGATGCCGGGCCACTGC
>JACDAG010000272.1 GCA_013695565.1 Bradyrhizobium sp. | reverse complement strand
GGGCAACCCATGTTGATATCGATGATGTCGGCGCCCGCGGCCTCGGCGACCTTGGCCCCCTCCGCCATCCAATGGGTTTTGCAGCCGGCGAGCTGGACCACGTGCGGGCCGATCCCGGCCGCCTCGCAGCGCAGCACCGACATCGGCCTGCCGTGGACGAGATCGTCGCTCGCGGTCATCTCCGAAACGACGAGTCCCGCTCCGAGGGCGGCGGCCTGACGGCGAAAAGGGGCATCGGTAACGCCCGACATCGGCGCCAGGAGAACCCGGTTGGCGACAGAAATATCACCTATTTTCAACGTCTTATGGCGTTGGTCGTCCAGGCCGGTCACGGGGTTCTCATCGGTGTGGCGGCAGCGTCATTGCAACCGTCCTCGCGTATTGTGAGCACAAATCTTGTGCAGTCAAGCTTCATGCCTACACTTTAGACAGTTCTACCATTTGTGCAAGTGCACTGCAACAAAAACTGCTTTTCCCACAGCCAACTGGAATCGCTCTGTTCTTGCGCATTCGGCATGGTAAGGGCTGTGCGCCCAAGCCTTAGTACTTGGCCCTGATAGCCCTCTCCTTAAACCCCGATTCGTTTGCCGTTGAGTTCCAATGCCCCGACCTGAGCGCACAGCAGCCATCCTCGTCGCAGCCGGGCGCGGGCTTCGCGCCGGCGCGGGAGGCCCCAAGCAATACCGTACGATCGGCGGGCAGACCGTGATCTTCCGGGCGATGGAAGCATTCTGCCGCCATCCCGATGTCTTCGCCGTGCAGCCGGTGGTGAACCCCGACGACGCCGCCATCTTCAACGAAGCCGTCGCGGGCCTGCGCCATCAACCGCCAACCAATGGCGGCGCGACGCGCCAGGCCTCGGTACACGCCGGGCTCGAAGCGCTGGCCGGCGAGAAGCCCGATATCGTTCTGATCCACGATGCCGCGCGCCCCTTCGTGACGTCGGCGGTGATTTCACGCGCGATCGACGCCGCCGGCCGCACCGTTGCTGCCGTGCCGGCGATTGCCGTCACCGATACGATCAAGCAGGTCGGCGATACCGGCCATGTCGAGGCCACGCCGGACCGCGCGAAGCTGCGCATCGCGCAGACGCCGCAGGCCTTTCGTTTCGATGTGATCCTCGAAGCCCATCGCCGCGCGGCGCGCGACGGGCGCAGCGATTTCACCGATGATGCCGCGCTCGCCGAATGGGCGGGATTGACGGTTGCGACCTTTGAAGGCGATCCTGCGAACATGAAGCTGACAACCCCCGAAGATTTCGTCCGAGAGGAAGCCCGGCTCGGCGCCATGCTCGGCGACATCAGGACCGGCACCGGTTACGACGTGCACGCCTTCGGCGACGGCGATCACCTGATGATCTGCGGCGTCCGCGTGCCGCACACCAAAGGCTTTCTCGCCCATTCCGACGGTGACGTCGGGCTGCATGCGATGGTCGACGCCATTCTCGGCGCGCTGGCGGACGGCGATATCGGTTCGCACTTTCCGCCCAGCGATCCCAAGTGGAAGGGCGCGGCATCCGACCGCTTCCTGAAATATGCGGTCGATCGTGTCACCGCGCGCGGCGGCCGCATCGCCAATCTCGAGGTCACGCTGATCTGCGAGCGCCCCAAGATCGGACCGCTGCGCGATACCATGCGCGCCCGCATCGCCGAGATTACCGGGCTCGATATCTCGCGCGTCGCCGTCAAGGCGACCACCAGCGAGCGGCTCGGCTTCACCGGCCGCGAGGAAGGCATCGCGGCGACCGCGAGCGCCACCATCCGACTTCCGTGGGACGATCAAGGTCGGAGCGAATAGCATGAGCGGCAGCGACGCCCGCTCCCTCTCCCGCTCGCTGCTCGATCTGTGCCGGATGCGCAAACTGACGATTGCGACGGCAGAGTCCTGCACCGGTGGTCTCGTCGCCGGCGCGCTGACCGATATTCCCGGTTCCTCCGACGTTATCGACCGCGGCTTCGTCACCTATTCCAACGACGCCAAGCGCGCGATGCTCGGCGTCAAGGCGACCACGCTGGCTACCTTCGGTGCGGTCAGCAAGGAAACCGCGACCGCGATGGCGGTCGGCGCGCTGGAAAAAGCCGGCGTCGATCTTGCCGTCTCCATCACCGGCATTGCCGGTCCCGGCGGCGCCACGCCGGGCAAGCCGGTCGGGCTGGTGCATTTTGCGGTTGCCGCGCGCGATGGAAGAATCCTGCATCGTGAGTGCCGCTTCGGCGCCATCGGTCGCACCACGGTGCGCCAGCGCTCGGTGGTCGAGGCGCTGCGCATGTTGATGGAACTGGCGCGCGGACCGCAGGCATCGGTCAAACCGCGCCGCGAATCCGTGAGCC
>JACDAG010000269.1 GCA_013695565.1 Bradyrhizobium sp. | reverse complement strand
CGGCAACCCCGCACATCGTCATCGCCAGCAAGAATCGACGCATCGCAACACCCCATAAGACACTCTAACCTGGTGCCGATCATGGCTTGTTAACCCTAACCAATCGTTATCGCCGGCTCCCGGCGGCACGATCTTGTTGGAAAAAGCCGGATGCATCGACGCTGGCGGCGGGCACGGACAACGCGCGCACCAAAAGCAAAACGGCGCGGGAAGAACCCCGCGCCGTCTGCAAACCTTAACGGATGGAAGTCGCAATTAACCTTTGCGCATCAGCGGCGGCGCATAGACCTGCGGGCTTTCCAGGTTCCAGCGCACGCCGAGCTTGAGGTCATGCGAGGTGATGTTCTTGAACGTCGTCGGGTTGTTGACGGTGTTGACGCCATCGAAGCGGCGGAGATCGCCGGTCAGACCGTCGCCCATGTCGAGATAGCGATAGGCCAGTTCGACCGTGAAGTTCGGTGTGACCTTGTAAGCGACACCGGCGTGGGCCGCCCAGGCAAAATTCCACTTCGCGGTGGTGTCGCCGAAAGCTACGCCACCAGTCGGCGTATTGGTGTCGGTGAAGTTGGCGATCTGGACGCGCGCGCCACCGATACCAGCACCGATGAACGGGGTCACGCACCACCAGGTGCCGAGATCGACATAGGCGTTGCCGAGAACGACCCATTCCGACTTGGTAGCGTTATAAGTGTCGACGCCGTATGCGGGGCCTGCATACGTCAGGTGATCGGTTCCGAAGAATTGCGAATTGCCCCGATACTCACCGGTGATGTCGGCGCGGAACCAGTTGTTGACCTTGTAGCCGACGCCGAGGCCGAAGATGCCCGCGGTGCCGAAGCTGTTTTTCTGAACTGACGTCGGCGAGCCGACGGTGTCCAGCACGTTGTTCAGACGCTCGACCCGCTGATTGCTGAAGCCGATATCGCCGCGCAGATACCACCCGCCGAAATCCTCGACCGGAGGCGGCGCATAGGCCATCGGAGGGGGCGGCATGATCGAAGGCATGTCCGCGGCGAAAGCCACTGACGACAACAGGGTTGCCGCTCCGGCGGCGACGAGAGACTTAACGCTACGCATTGGCTTCGTCCTTTTTCCGGTGAGGCGACTGCGGAGGCCTCACATCAAAAACTCACGGTCGGACGATGCCAGCAAATGCTTAAGCGGCGCTTAACCCTAATTTTTAAGGTTGATAATCTCCGAAGATTTTTTACACGCGTATGTTCGCAACGCGCAACCTGATGCATTTGCAGCACAGAAAATAGCGAAACCGCCATACATCCTAACGATGCGTTGACGAAAATGGCACGGAGGCTGACCTAACCGCGCCGCGCACTGACGCCTGCCAGACGCCCCAGACATAAAATATCGAAAACAACCCCATGCAAAGTAAGAAAGGGGCCCGGGCTCGCAGCACCCGTACGGCTTGTGTCTAATGCCCGAGCTTCGGCATCTTCGGCAGGAACACCGCGAGCAGCCCGAGCGCCGGCAGGAAGGCGCAGACATGATAGACAAAGGCGATGCCGGTGTGGTCGGCGACCTTGCCGAGCACCGCCGCTCCAAGCCCGCCGATGCCGAAGGCGACGCCGAAGAACACGCCCGAAATCATTCCGAAGCGGTGCGGCATCAGTTCCTGCGCGAACACGATGATCGATGAGGTCGCCGACGACAGGATCAGGCCGATGCACACGGTCAGGACGGCGCTGCCGAACAATCCGGCATAGGGCAGCGCCATCGTGAACGGCAGTGCGCCGAGGATCGAAAACCAGAGGACATACTTGCGCCCGAAGCGATCGCCCAGCGAGCCGCCGAAGAAGGCGCCGGCCGCGTTGGAAGCCAGGAAGATGAAGAGATAGATCTGCGCGGTCTGGGTCGACACGCCAAATTTTTCGATCAGATAGAAGATGTAATAGCTCGACAGGCTCGACACGTAGAGCTGCTTGGAGAACAGCAGTCCCACCAACACCGCGAGCGCGATCTTGACGCGCCGGGAATCCGGATGATCAGGATGGCGCTCGACAACGACCATTTTCTTGCTGCTGATCTGCGGCCGGTACCAGAGCCCGATCCGCCACAGGATCACGATCGCCAGAAACGCGATCGAGGAAAACCAGGCGATCGAGGGCTGGCCGAACGGCACCACGATCAGCGCCGCCAGCACCGGCCCCATCGAGGTGCCGAAACTGCCGCCGAG
>JACDAG010000267.1 GCA_013695565.1 Bradyrhizobium sp. | reverse complement strand
GCCGTAGCCAAAGCCGTCGCCGGGAAAATAATAATAGTCGCGCCCGACGCCGGAGCCGGGTCCGATATGATCCGCCGTCATCAACTTGAACGCGGCCGGGCTGAGATACTGCTTGCCGTCGAGTTTTCCGCCGTTGAGCAGCATCTGCGAAAATCGCGCGTAGTCGGTGATGGTCGAGACGAGACCGCCGCCGCCCGACTCCCATGCACTACGCTTGCGCCGTTCCTCGCCCGCGGCAAGCAGGACGGCATCATTCGGCAGCGGCTCGGCCATGCGCGCCGCTTCGTCGGCGTCCTGCAGCAGGAACTTCGTGCTGGTCATGCCGAGCGGGTCGAAAATGCGTTGCTTGAGGAACTGATACAGCGATTGGCCGGAGACGATCTCGATCACGCGTCCGATCACGTCGGTGGAATGGCCGTAGCGCCACAGCGTACCGGGCTGTCGTGCCAAAGGCAGGCGCGCAATGCGCTCGGCGAGATCCTTGTTGGTGAAATTACCTCGAAAGATATCGCCGTCCCGATAGGCCATCATGATCAGGTCGCTGCCGATGTAGTCATAACTGATGCCGGACGTATGCCGGAGCAGATCCTCGATCGTCACCGGCCGGTTCGGCGGCACCAGTTCCAGGACCGGGGTGCGGTCGCCGGCGGCGACGCCGACTTTCACTTCGGCATATTCCGGAATGTAGCGGGACAGCGGATCAGCCGGCGACAACTTGCCTTCGTCGATCAGCATCATCGCGGCCAGGCTGGTGATCGGCTTGGTCATCGAATGGATCGCAAAGATGGTGTCCGGTGTCATCGACCGTTTGGTCGCGACATCGCGAACGCCGAAGCTTTTGAGATAGACCGGCCGCCCATGCTGCTGGATCAGCACCACCGCGCCGGCCAGTTTTCCGGTGGTCACTTCGTTGTCGAAGAATTGCGAGATGCGTTCGAGTTTTGCGGCCGATGGCGCCGGTGCGTCGGGATTGGCGCGCGCGGCTACACTACTCCCGGCGACCGCCATCGCCGCGACGAGCGACATCCAAATGCTCGGCATCATGACAAAATACTCCTGCACCAATTTAGAGGTAGTTTAATACCAATTTCTTCTTGTTTTGGCACGTAACACCCCAGCAATTCCAAGGACTTGCTTACTGTGCATGGGGTCGTTTTCGCGATTTTGTTTCCGGACGTTAGTTGCGCCGGCTGTCATCCGGCCGCCTTCGCCGTAGCCCGCCCCGCATTCCTGCCCGAGAACAAACACCCGCCCAAAAACGTGCCCTCCAGCGAGCGATAGCCGTGCACGCCGCCGCCGCCGAAACCGGCGGCTTCGCCGGCGGCGTAGAGCCCCTTGATGATCTCGCCGTTGTTGCCGAACACGCGGCTGTCGAGATCGGTCTCGAAGCCGCCCAGCGTCTTGCGGGTCAGGATGTTGAGTTTCACAGCGATCAGCGGGCCATGCTCGGGATCGAGGATGCGATGCGGTTTGGCGGTGCGGATCAGCTTGTCGCCGATATAGCGCCGCGCATTGTGGATGTTCATCACCTGCGCATCCTTGACGTAAGGATTCGTCATCTCGCGGTCGCGCGCCTCGATCTGGCGCGTGATGTAATCGAGCTGGAGCAAATTGTCGCCGCTGAGCGCGTTCATGGCGCTGACGAGGTCGGCGAGATTGTCGCGCACGATGAAATCGGGGCCCTTCTGCTTGAAGGCTTCGACCGGCGCCGGCGCGCCCTTGTTGGTGGCGCGCTTGATGGTCATGCGCCAGCTTTTTCCGGTGAGATCGGGATTCTGTTCCGAGCCCGAGAGCGCGAATTCCTTCTTGATGATGCTCTGGGTCAGGATGAACCAGGAATAATCATGGCCGGTCGACATGATGTAGTCGAGCTGGCCGAGCGTGTCGGACCCGGGAAACAGCGGCGCCGGCAGCCGCTTGCCTGTCGCGTCGAACCACATCGACGATGGGCCCGGAAGAATGCGGATGCCGTGACGCGGCCAGATCGGCGACCAGTTCCGGATGCCCTCGACGTAATGCCACATCCGGTCGCGGTTGATCAGCCGCGCGCCAGCGGCTTCGGTGATCCCGATCATCCGGCCGTCGACATGTTCGGGCACGCCGGAGATCATGAATTTCGGCGGCGCGCCCAGCCGCTTCGGCCAGTTCTGCCGCACCAGATCATGGTTGCCGCCGATGCCACCGGAAGCGACGATCACGGCCTGCGCCCGCAGGGTGAAATCGCCGGTGACTTGGCGCGAACTGCTCTGGCCGCGTTCGACATTTGTCGGTTCGAGGATCGCGCCGCTGACGCCCTCGACCGTGCCGTTGGTGATCGTGAGCGCATCGACGCGATGGCGGAATTTGAAGATCAGCCGGCCGCTCTTCTGCGCCTCGCGCGCCCGCCGCTCGAACGGCTCGACAATGCCGGGGCCGGTGCCCCAGGTGACGTGGAAACGCGGCACCGAATTGCCGTGTCCCATCGCGTCATAGCCGCCGCGTTCGGCCCAGCCGACCACAGGAAAAATACGGTGGCCCATCGCCCGCAGCCAGTCGCGCTTCTCGCCGGCCGCGAAGGCCACATAGGCTTCGGCCCACTTCTTCGGCCAGTTGTCTTCCTCGCGGTCGAACCCCGCGGTGCCGATCCAGTCCTGTAAGGCCAGATCGTAACTGTCCTTGATGCCGAGCCGCCGCTGTTCGGAGCTATCCACCAGGAACAGGCCGCCGAACGACCAGAACGCCTGTCCGCCGAGGTTTTGTTCGCCTTCCTGGTCGAGCACGATGACGCGCTTGCCGGCGTCGGCGATTTCGCAGGCCGCAACCAGCCCCGCCAGTCCGCCGCCGACCACGATTACGTCTGCGTCCTCAGCCATGGCGCCCTCCCCCAGCCCTTTTTGGATTCAAGACCGCGCCATCCGGTGCGGTCAACGGCAAATGCCGCTTGCCTGTGGCGAAGCAGCCACGAGGGAACGTTAACTTGTTCCAGTTTGGGACCTTTTCGGCTGCCGGGTGCAGCGCCGCGGCAACACTTAATTTGAATTTGTTTTGAGCGGCTCCCGCCGCCTAGACAAAAATCCGATCTCGAACGACGCTGCTGAAGTCTTGCATCACTGAGACAATCAGATTCGGGTTCGACGTTTAAGGACTGGGGCTGGGTTATGAAGCTGGTGACGGGGTTGCTCGCGGCGGTGCTGCTGCTGGCAGGGGTTGTTTCGAGCCAGGCGGTGGTCCGGATTGCCGACGACCGCGGCGGCCGGATCGGCACTTATGTCGATAAATATCAGGGCCTTCGTACCTCCGGCGAGACGGTCATCATCGACGGCCTGTGCGCCTCGGCCTGCACCATCATTCTCGGCGCCGTTCCCCACGACAAGATCTGCGTGACCTCGCACGCCAATCTCGGTTTTCATGCCGCCTGGGATTTCGGGGCCAATGGCCGCGCGATCACCAATGCCGAAGCCACCCAGATGCTCTACTCGATGTATCCGACGCCAATCCGGCGCTGGATCGCCCAGCGCGGCGGTCTGACCCCGCGCATGATCTTCCTTCGCGGCAAGCAATTGCAGGCCTTGTACAAGCCCTGCTATCTCGACGCCCAGGCGTCCGCGAACAAGCCGACGTCGCGCTGAGATCCCCGGGGTCGCACTTGCGATCCTCGCGTCGCACTGCGATCGCGCCCTGCGATCGCCGGCGTCTCGCTGAGATCGCCGGCCAGCATCCAATCGTCCTCATTATGACGTGATCAGCCACGCGGTCATGGCGCTTGCCTGCCTCTGGAACTGGCCCTATCTGAATCCCCATGGTTCAGCCTATTTCCACCCAGCACGGGATGATGGCGGCGGCCCGGCCGCACGGCAGGGTGGCGTCCGCGATTGTTTGGGGCGCCGCCGGCCTTGGCGCGCTGGCCGTGTGCGGTGCCGCGGCGCTATGGTTCCATTACGGGACCGCGGTGTTCTTTGAAATGATCGCCGCCGGCATCTCGGCCTGCTTCTGATCCGGACATAAGGGAATTCTTGCATGGACCGGACCATCCGCCCGCTGGTGATTGTCGCCTCCTTTGCCGCCAGCCTGCTGGTCGGCCTTCTGATCATGCTGTGGGCACTCGGCGGCTTGCGCGGCGTCACCGCGCCGGCTGCGATCGGCGGGCCGTTTCAGCTGACCGATCAGGCCGGCCAGACCGTGACCGAGAAGGATCTCAAGGGCAAGCCGACGCTGATCTTCTTCGGTTTCACCCATTGCCCGGATGTCTGCCCGACCTCGCTGTTCGAGATTTCCGAAGTGCTGAAGGCGATGGGCAAGGACGCCGACCGGGTCAACGCCCTTTTCGTCTCGGTCGATCCGGAGCGCGACACCGCGGCCGCGATGAAGGACTACCTCTCCAGCTTCGATCCGCACCTGAAGGGACTGACCGGCAACCCAGAATCGGTCGCGAAAGTGCTGTCGGCCTACCGGGTCTATTCCAAGAAAGTCCCGCTCAAGGACGGCGACTACACCATGGACCACACCGCGCTGATCTACCTGATGGACCGCGATGGCCAGTTCGTCTCGCCGTTCAACCTGAAACGGACGCCCGCGGAAGCCGCGACGGACCTGAAAAAGTATCTCTAAAGCGTTTTCCAGCAAAGTGGAGACCGGTTCGCGGGAAGAAAACGCGTCAAAACAATAATCTAGAGCTTCGGCTCTGATTTCATCAGAGCCGATCAGGCTCTAGACCCGCCAAAAGCCGCAAAACGGCCCTCGCATCGGAGGCCGGATGGTCTATAAGGCCATCCAATTCCCCAACAAATTGCCGGCAATGCCACCTGTCCTGCATCCCAACACGAGATTGCCCAAAACCGTCCGCGGCCTGCTGACCGGACTGTCGATCGCCGCTGCCTTGGTGCTGTCCGCCGCGCCGGCATCCGCGCAAACCGCCCCCCGGCCCGCGGTCGAGGCCGCGCCTCAGGCGGTGCCCGGCTTCTGGGACCCGCGGCGGCGGCCGGACCGGCCGGACATGTCACGCCTGACCGTGATCCGGTTCCTGACCGAGAC
>JACDAG010000251.1 GCA_013695565.1 Bradyrhizobium sp. | reverse complement strand
GCGCCGCAATCGAACGGCGTATCGTCGCTGCCATCCAGCACGCGGTCATAGGTCACGATCACGCAGACAGGCGCGTCGAATTGACGGAAGCCGCGCAGGACCCAGTCCTGGCGCATATCCTTGTCATCGCGCGCGATCCCCATTGCGGAGAATAATTGCTTGGCGACCCCGACCTGCCTGTCGCGGTGCTGACCTGCAAAGCCCTGACCCGTGCGGAACTCGCGCGACTGCGGTATGCCTGCCACCATCCGCTCGGTGTTGCCGGCGCGGATCCGATCCAGCGGTTCGCCGGTGATGACATAGAAATTCCAGGGCTGGGTGTTCATCGACGACGGAGCGCGCATCGCCAAACCGATGATTTCCGCAATCAGCTCCTTCGGGACTGGATCGGGTTTGTAACCGCGGATACTCCGGCGCCCGAGGATAACGTCATCAAACTTCATAGCCCGCCGCCTCTCAAAAAGCTTTCGCCGCGTCCGGCCGGTGCTTGTTGTCAGGCACGAAGCCCGACCGCGTGGCTTCGCGCGGATTGCGCACCCAGACCTCGCGGTTCGGGTGCATGCCGCCGCCGCGGGTGGCCGGCACGGCTGAGAGCCGCGCGCGGTGCAACAGGCGGGTGTCGGCGATGCCGCAGTTCGGGTGCAGACCGCCATTGGCCGCCACCACTTTCTCCCACGCCGCCTTGCGCGCCTTCAGAACAGCGGGATCGGCCAGCGCGGTGCAGTTGAGCTCATTGACGTTGAGATCGGCGATGATCTCGTCGCCATCCTCAACGAACGCGATCGGTCCGCCGAGGCCGGCTTCCGGGCCGACATGGCCGATCACGAGGCCAACCGATCCGCCGGAGAACCGCGCGTCGGTCATCAGCGCCACCACGATGCCGCGCTCGCGGCACAGCGTGGTGATGCGCGAGGTCGGATCGAGCATTTCAGGCATGCCCGGCGCGCCGCTCGGTCCCTCGTAGCGCACGATGATCATGTCGTTGTTCTGGAACCCGTCGGGATTCTTGTCGAGCGCCTCGAGCAGCCCCCGCTCGCCTTCGAACACGCGCGCCTTGCCGCGGAACAGATTGTTTTCCAGCCCGCCTTCGACCCCGGCCAGCTTCAGGATCGCCGAGAATTCCGGCGACAGATTGCCGCCGAGAACACGCAGGCCGCCGGTCGGCTTGTAGGGCTTGGCGACGGAATAGACCACGGTGCCATCGGCGGACTTGCTGCCGAGGCGCTTGACCTGCTCGGCCAGCGTTTCGCCGGTGCAGGTCATGACATCGCCATTGAGCAGTCCGGCCTCCAGCAGTTCACGGACGATCACTTGCACACCGCCAACAGCGTCGATGTCGACCATCGAATATTTGCCATACGGGCGGGCGTCGGTGAGGACAGGCACGATGTATTGCGACAGATGGTTGAACTCGGCCGGCGTCATCACCTCTTTCCAGAAGTCCGCGTAGCCCGCGGCGCGCGCGATCTCCGGCGCATGCAGCGTGACATTGGTCGAGCCGCCGATCGCCATCGCGACGATGACGGCATTGCGGATCGAGTCGCGGACGACGATGTCGCGCGGCTTCAACCCCTTCGCGATCATCTGCGCGAGGTATTCGACGAGCTGGTCCGGAAATTCCTTGACGCGGCGGGGATCGTCGGACGGCGGCGCCACCATGTGCAGCGGCTGCATACCGACGACGCCGATGAAGGTCTGCATGGTGTTGTAGGTGAACATGCCGCCGCAGCTGCCGTAACCGGGGCAAGCATGGCAGGCGATGTGGTGGCGGTATTCCGCGTCGGGATTGCCGGCGACCTGGTAGGCGCTGACGAGGTCGATCTTCTCGCCGGTGTTCGGATCGGTGCCGGGATGGATCGCGCCATCAGACATGATGATCGCGGGTTCATTGTGCTCGAGCAGCGCGGCCAGCGTGCCGACCGGCGGCTTGTCGCAGGCCACGACGGCGATGGTGCCGGCGAGGCCCGTGGCGCTCAGATGTTCGCACAGCGCATCGTGGGTCACTTCACGCCCGATCAGCGAGTAACGCATTTCGCGCGTGCCGTTGCGGATGCCATCCGACGTGGCGATGGTGTATTCCGGCTGCACCAGGCGCAGCTTCATCTGGCCGGCACCCTTGCCGATGCGGCTCTTGAGGCTGGCGTGGATCGCATCGACCTTCGCCATCACACCCATGTAGCACTGGCTGTCGCCCTTGGTGCCGACCACGCCGACCGACGGCTCGTGAATGAGATCCGGATCGGTGCCAAGTTGACGCGCAATCCCGATGGACTGGGTCGAGCGGCCTGGATGGCGGTCTATGAGTACGACGTTCGATTCTGTCACGGCTGGTGTCCTTCCCGGCGGACCGATGGCAATTGACCGTCATCGGCTCAGCCAGTGCATAAACCGCTGGGATGGCGGACACAATCGGGTTGACTACCCGCTGGCATGCGTCGCCGCGAAGCCATGCATCCAGTGCGGAACGAAGAGCACGAAGGGCCGAAATGGCTCAAAAACGCGATGGTACCGGCGGTTTCCTAGGGCCCCGGCGGGCGGCTCATGGCCGCGCGCATCATCGCTTCGAGCAATGTCTCCGCGGAAGTGCCCTCGGGCAACCGGTGCAGGATGTCGGAGAGGCTGCCGTCGAGCAGCAGCATGGTAAAACCATGCACCAGCGACCAGTTGCGCGCGATGAAGGCCGCATGGTCCAGCGACAGCGATTCCTTCGACACCTGCTCCTGGCGGATGGCGGCGACGGAGCCGGCCAGTCCTGCGAAGGCGGCTTCGGAGGCTTCATGCAGCGCCGGCCGCGAATGATCGAGCCGCTCGTTGCTCCGGAACATCAGCGCGTACATGCCGGGATGCGCCTGCGCAAAGGCGACGTAGGCCTTGGCGTTCGCCATCCCCTTCTCAAGCAGCGTGGTGCCGGACGCGCCCGCAACCTTCATCGCTGCGTTGAATTGCCGAAAGCCGATGGCGGCGAGTTCGCTGACGAGGCCGGTGAGATCGCCGAAATGATGGGTTGGCGCGGCATGCGACACGCCGGCCTCGCGCGCCACCGCGCGCAGCGTCAGTCC
>JACDAG010000240.1 GCA_013695565.1 Bradyrhizobium sp. | reverse complement strand
CCATTTCGACTGCGACTCAACCGGCTTCTTGACCTCGAGCAGATAGAGCGGATGGATCTTTCGCCCGTCGGCGCGAATGAAGCCCTTGCCAAACAGGGGATCGTCGGTCGGGATCGCCTTCATCGCCGCGACAACGGCTTTGCCGTCGCTGGCGCCGCCCACTTTATCGACGGCCTTGAGGTAATGAATCACCGAGGCATAGACCCCGGCCTGCATGTCGTTCGGATAGTTCTTCTGCGGGTGGCGCTCGGAGAAACGCTTGGCAAAGCTGCGGGTGCCGTCGTTCAGATCCCAATAGAACGGGTTCATGATCTGCGCGCCTTGCGCCGCCTTCAGCGTCAACGCCGGCAACCCGTTCATGCCGAGAATCAAGCCGACCAGTTTCTGCTTTGTGGTCAGGCCGAACTCGGCCGCCTGCTTCATCGAGGTGATGGTATCGTCACCCGCATTGGCGATGCCGACGATATCGGCGCCGGAAGCCTGCGCCTGCAGCAGGAACGACGCGTAATCCGCCGTTCCCAGCGGATGACGGACGGCACCGACCACTTCACCGCCGGCGGCCTTGACGGCTTCCATCGCCTGCTTTTCGAGGTCGTGGCCAAACGCGTAGTCGGCCGTCAGGAAAAACCATTTCTTGCCGCCCTTCGCGACCACCGCCCTGCCGAGACCGTGCCCATAGGCGTAGGTGTCGTAGGTCCAGTGGACGGTATTGGGCGTGCATTTCTCGCCGGTCAGCAGCACCGTGCCGGCGCCGGAGCCCACGAACACCTTGTCTTTCTGTTCCGAGATGGCGGCGACTGCGAGCGCGATCGCCGAATTCGGCAGATCGAAGATCGCATCGACGCTTTCGTTATCATACCAGCGCCGCGCGATGCCGACACCGATGTCGGGTTTGTTCTGGTGATCGGCCGCGACCACTTCGACGACCTTGCCGGCGGCCTTGCCGCCATAATCCTCGACCGCCATCTGGGCCGCGACCACCGAGCCGATGCCCTGGTAGGTCGCGAACACGCCGGACTGGTCGTTCAGAACACCGATGCGGACCTTTTCCTGCGCCTGCGCGCCGGAGATCAGCAATACCGCGGCGGACGCCACGAGCGACGTCTTCAGCCGCAAAAAAACATGACCCATCCGGACCTCCCTGCGTTTACAACTCCAAAAGGCAATCTTAGCGCTGCCGAAATTAGTTATATAATATAAGTATTTTTCGCAGTGTCAATCGCGACTGGGAATCCCGTGAAAATGCAAGCGTCCCGCAGCCGCTCCGCGGCCAAGAAATCTGCACCGGTTGAAACCGCCGATGACAAGAAAAAGTCACTCGATCTGAGTGCGTTACAGCAGACTCCCGGCTTCATGATCCGTATCCTGCAGCTCCTGAATTTTCAGGCCTTCTTCCGGCATTTCGAATCGCTTGACCTGTCGCCGGTCGAATATTCCATCCTGATGACGGTGCGCGACAACGAGGCGGTGACGCAAAGCGAATTGGCCGCCGTGCTCAAGATGCGGCTGCCCAACCTCGTGAAGATATTGTCTGTGATGGAGGAGGCCGGCATCATCAAGCGCAAGCGATCGGCGCGCGACAAGCGCGCGGTCGAGTTGTCACTCAGCGCCGCCGGACAGAAGCGGGCCAACGAGGCTGGCCGGCTTGGCGAGACTTTTAACGAACACACACTGGCGCCGCTCAGCAAACCGGAGCGGGCGGCATTTGTTCAAATGCTGGGGCGGCTGGTCGAGGCGTATCGGCGGCAGTTATCCGAAGCGAAACCGCTTGAACCTTAGCCGGCGCAGCCAATCCATGCGGTGGATTGATCGTCATCGAGGATCGCCACCGCACCAGCCCGCCGGGTCAGCACCGCGCGCTGGTTGATGTAGCCCTTGTCCGTGATCTCGCCGCCATCGACGGAAGCAGGCTCGGCCAGGAGTAACGCGAGCGTGGCATGGCCGGACGAGTTGCTGCCCTGCGCCTTCAGTTTGGCGAGCCCCTGTCCGATCGCGGCGCGAATTTTTGCGTGGCCAATGATTTCATCGGCGCCGACGCTGTCGGATAAACCGGCATGGACGCGGCAGGCCGCGATATTCGGAAATATCAGGAAGCGCACTTCATCGCCGCCATGGCCGGTGACGACAATGTCCTGCGCCAGCGGCGCCAATGCCGCGATGCCGGCAACGCGCAAGGTTCCGACATTCACCCAGGTGCCGGAATTGAGCTTGAAATCCTCGGCAACGCGGCCGTCGAAAAACAATCCGAGTTCAGGGCGATCGGGATCGGCAAAAATCACGGCATCACCGATCAGATAAAAGCCTTCCGCGTCGAACGCCTGCGCCGTCAGTTCCGGCGCCTTCCAGTAACCGGGCGTGACGTTGGGACCGCGCACGCGCACTTCGAGCTTGTCGCCCGACGGCACCAGCTTCAGTTCGGTGCCGGGGATCGGCACGCCGATATTGCCCGAACGCTTCGCCTGGAAATGGCAATCGGTCGCCAGCGGCGAGGTTTCGGTCGAACCCCAGGCCGACACCATCGGCAGCGCACGGCCGACGGTCTCAATCGAAAGCTGTTCCAGCGCATCCCAGAGATTCTGCGGCAGCGCCGCGCCGGCATAGAAAGCGAACTTCACCTCGTCGAAAAATTTCCGGCGCAGTTCGTCGTCGCTACGCAATGCCGCGATCAGCATGTCGAAGCCGCGCGGCACGT
>JACDAG010000203.1 GCA_013695565.1 Bradyrhizobium sp. | reverse complement strand
GGCTGCGCGGCGGCGATGAAATCGATTCAATTCGATGCCAATGCGCATTCGCTGGCAACCTTTGCCATCAACGCCATCAGCGCCGGGCGCAAGGAGGAGGCTAACAAGTCGATCGGTCGGCTGTTGAAACTGCAGCCCGGCTTCCGCACCTCCCACGTCAGCGAGGCCTTTCCCGTTCGCTGGCCCGAACGGCAAGCTGAAATCGCCGCAGCCCTTCGCGATGCGGGTCTGCCGGATTAGCGCGGATGTGAACTGGAGGCGCTGCGACTTAAGATTACTTACCTACAAATGCCCGTCCGTGGGCTGCGAACCGAGCCCCATTTCCTTACTTTGCATGGGGTTGTTTTCGCAATTTTGTGTTTGGGCGCCTGCGACGCGCCGCGGACAGGCGCTTGTTCGCGCAACGGCGTTGCGCGGCGGAGTTCCGCTCCAGGGTTACAGCCGGTACGCGGTCCGGAAGCCGCCCCAGTGGCGGCCCTTGACGCGGACCGGCACGTCGATCTCGCGCATCATCACCATCTTGCCGTTGCCCATGTCGCGGGCGTAGCTCTGCACCAGATAGGCGCGCAGGTTACGGCCGGCGGCGAGCCCCGCGGCATCGTTGAAGATGCGGCGGTTGCGGCTGTTGGCGGTGTTCCAGGCGACGTCGCCCGGCCGCTGCGGATGCGAATAGATCTTGTTGTGGACCGGCAGATAACCGTTCTGATCGATCATGGCGCAGAAGGCCAGGCGCTTGTCCCGGGCCAGGAAGGCCTCCTGGAACGGCGGCAGCGCACGGTCCGCCCAGTCGAGGATTTTGGTGCGGTACTGCACCGGATTGCTGCCTTGTATCTCGACATAGTTGGTGTCGAACATGTCCTCGATCGAGATCGCGCCGCTGGCGATACCCTGCTCGAAAATCCTGGTCAGCGCCGCACCGGCTTCCATGGCGCGGGCGACGGATTCGGTATTCTCGTCGCGGATCGCCCACAATTTGTCTTCAATCGTCTCGCGCAACGCCGCATCGGGCCGCTCGAACTGCGCCTGCGTGCCCGCCTTTGAGTGCTCGCCGATGCGAATCCTGCAGGCGCCGATGTCCGGAAGCGTCGCGTCAAAGCTCTGGTTTTGCGGCAGCTTCTCGGCATCCGCGCCACTGATCAGGATGCCTTCGATCGAAATCTCGTAGACCGGCGCCGTGATCCTGCCGCGCGGGGTCTGGATTTCGATCTGGAGGCTGCAGGGCAGCTTTTCCTGCTTGCGGCTACCCTGGCGCTCACCCTGGCGCAGCAGCACGGCGCAGCGCGACTTGAGCTTCTGCGCGAAGGTCGTGACGGCGCGGCCCGCCTGGGCGACGCTTTCGCCATGCGCTTCGGCTTCCTTGGTGGCGACGTCGATTTCGGTGGCGCTATCGCCGACCGAGACGATGAAGCGCGACGCGGAAGCCGCATTGTCCGACATCTCGCCGGTGGTCTGGCTTTGTTCGGCGACCGCACCATTGACGTTGTCGAACACCGGCCGGATCAATTCGATCGCCTGCGAAATACGATGCACGGCATCGACCGAGCCGGCGGCGTCGCGCTGCAGCGCCTCGATCTTCTTGGTGATTTCCTCGGTGGCGTTCTGGGTCTGCACCGCGAGCGCCTTGACCTCGGTGGCGACCACCGCGAAGCCGCGGCCGGCTTCGCCGGCGCGGGCGGCCTCGATGGTGGAATTGAGCGCCAGCAGCGTGGTCTGCCGCGCGATCTGCGCGATCAGGTTGACGACATTGCCGATCGCCGCGGAGGACTCGCGCAGGCGGTCCACATTGGCGCTGGCTTCGCGGGCGGCCTCGCTGGCCTGGTCGGCGAGCTTGCCGGCGTCGCGCACCTGGGTGCCGATGCCTTGCGCCGAATGGGTGAATTTGTCGGCCGCCTGCGAGAAGGTGCTGGCGGTGGTCTGGGCCGCTGTGGTGCGTCCGGTCAGGGCGTCGGTGCGATGGCGGATGGTGGTCAGCGTTGCCGCGGTCGCCTCGGCACCGCCGGCAACCGAATTGGCCGCCCGCTCGAGTTGGCGGATCATGCCGCCGAGTTCGAGTTCCAGCAGCTCGAGGATTTCCTTGGCCGAATCGCTCTCAGGGTTGGCGGTCGCGGTAACGGCCGCCGGAACCGCTCCCGGAACCGCACCCGGATTCCTGGGTTCGACGGCAGGCGCGGCCGCTTCCGGCACTCGCTTTCGAAACAAACCGAAGGCCATGTTCTCTCTACGGGTTGGGGTCTCTTGAAAGTTGAAATTGGGTGGCTGATCCTCTCATCCGGGCATGAAGTCAAGGTTAACAACTGCCTGATATTCCGGCATGCGGGCCCTACTTAAGTACCAAAATGCTCCGGAATCTTTGATTTTGGCCGGTTGCCGGCCTATAACGCCGCGCTTTCGTCCCAAAATCCGCTCCCGCACGAATCCAAGAGACCCCGCATGGCCGGCCATTCCCAGTTCAAGAACATCATGCACCGCAAGGGCAAGCAGGATGCCCAGAAGTCGAAACTGTTCGGCAAACTGGCGCGGGAAATCACGGTCGCGGCGAAAATGGGCCAGCCCGATCCGGCGATGAACGCGCGGCTGCGCGCGGCGATCATTTCAGCCCGCCAGGAAAACATGGCGAAGGATTCGATCGAGCGCGCGGTGAAGAAGGCGAGCGGCGGTGACAGCGAGAGTTACGACGAGATCCGTTACGAGGGCTACGGCCCCGGCGGCGTCGCCGTGATCGTCGAGGCGCTGACCGACAACCGCAACCGCGCGGCCTCCGACATACGTTCCTACTTCACCAAATCCGGCGGCAACCTCGGCGAAACCGGCTCGGTTTCCTTCATGTTCGATCACACCGGCATCATCGAATATGACGCCAAGGCCGCCTCCGACGACGCGATGCTGGATGCGGCGATCGAAGCCGGCGCCGACGACGTGATCTCGAGCGAGAGCGGCCACGAGGTCTACGCCTCGCAGGAAACCTTTCGCGAGGTCGCCAAGGCGCTGGAAACGAAATTCGGCGAAGCCCGCAAGGCGGCGCTGACCTGGAAGCCGCAGAACACGGTGCCGGTCGACGACGAGACCGGCGAGAAGCTGTTGAAGCTGATCGACCATCTGAACGAGCATGACGACGTGCAGAACGTCTACGCCAATTTCGAGGTCTCGGACGCGCTGATGGCGAAGCTGGGCGGGTGAGCCTCGATAGCCGCTCAGCACTCCCGTGTCGTCGCCCGGCTTAGCCGTCCGAAGGACGGCGTCGCTCCCGCTCGCCTATGACCGGGCGATCCAGTACGCCGGGAATTCTCGATTCATCGCAGGTTTCCCAGTACTGGGTCCCCGCCTGCGCGGGGATGACAACTGCGGGCGGGATGACGACCAGGGGCACGCGCCGTCGATCCGGGCAGGGGATGACCGTTCTCTTTATGTTTCGTTCACCCGGCTCTGGCGTTATCACAGGCCATGACATCTCCCCCGATTCGCCAACCCGTCCGGATCATCGGCATCGACCCCGGCCTGCGCCGCACCGGTTGGGGCGTGATCGAGACCGAGGGTAACCGGCTGGTTTTCATCGGCTGCGGCTCGGTGGAGCCGCCGGACGATCTGCCGCTGGCGAACCGGCTCCTGGCAATCCATGAAGGGCTCGCCGCCGTGCTCGGCGATTTCCGCCCGATGGAGGCCGCGGTCGAACAGACGTTTGTGAACAAGGACGGCGTCGCGACGCTGAAACTCGGCCAGGCCCGCGGCGTCGCCATGCTGGCGCCGGCGATGTTCGGCATATCGGTTGCCGAATATGCGCCCAACCAGGTCAAGAAGACCGTGGTCGGCGCCGGCCATGCCGACAAGAACCAGATCGCGGTGATGCTGAAAATCCTGCTGCCGAAGGCCGAGCCGAAATCCGCCGACGCCGCCGACGCGCTGGCGGTCGCGATCACGCACGCGCACCACCGCGCCAGTACGGCGCTGCGGCTGAAGGTGGCGGGGCTATGATCGGCAAACTGCAATGATCGGCAAACTGAAAGGCCTGATCGATAGCTACGGCGAGGATTACGTGATCCTCGACGTCGGCGGCGTCGGTTATCAGGTGCATTGCTCGTCGCGCACGCTGCAGGCGCTGCCCGCGCCCGGCGAGGCCGCGGTGCTCTCGATCGAGACCTATGTCCGCGAGGATCAAATAAAACTGTTCGGGTTTCGCGGCGACATCGAGCGCGAATGGTTCCGTCTGCTGCAGACCGTGCAGGGCGTCGGCGCCAAGGTAGCGCTGGCGGTGCTCTCGACCCTGCCGCCGGCCGAACTCGCGAATGCCATCGCGCTGCGCGACAAAGCCGCGGTGACGCGCACGCCCGGCGTCGGGCCGAAGGTCGCCGAACGCATCGTCACCGAATTGAAGGACAAGGCGCCGGCGTTCGCGAATGTCGATCCGGCGCTGGTGCATCTCTCCGGCGCCATCGACGATCACCGTGCGCCGCGTCCGGTCACGGATGCGATCTCGGCGCTGGTCAATCTCGGTTACGGTCAGCCGCAGGCGGCGGCCGCCATCGCCTCCGCCTCGCGCAGCGCGGGTGAGGGGGCCGAAACCGCGCAACTCATTCGGTTGGGGTTGAAGGAATTGGCGAAGTGAGTGTGGTGCGAATGAGTGATGCGGCCTTCTTCACCTCGCCCCGCCTGCGGCAGGGCTGTCCCGGGAAAAAATTCGCGAGTCGCAACAAACACTTGGGGCACAGTAGCTTCTTGTATTTATCGAGTGTCGAGACTCAAAAAGACAAAAGTGAGTCATTTGAATCACATGACCC
>JACDAG010000197.1 GCA_013695565.1 Bradyrhizobium sp. | reverse complement strand
TTGGTCGAGAGCGTGATCGGCTTGCGGTTGCCGTAGGACGATGACGGCGTGGAGCGCGTGGCCGGTTCGCGGGACAGCGCGTAGAGGGTGGAGCCGACGCGGCCGCCGAGCGAGATCAGCTCGCGCTCGGTGCAGCTCGCCGCGATCGCGAGGGCCAGCGAGTGCAGATGGCTGCGGCGATAGCAAAACAGCGCCAGCATGGCGCGCGTCTCGGAGGAGACACTCTCCACCAGAAGCGGCAGGCCATTGGCGTTGGCGCGGTACATGTCGCCGAGCAACTCGTCCCGGACCGGGCAGAAATCGTTCTCGAAGGCGTCGCGGCTTGAAAACATTGCGGTTCTCCCTGTGCGGAAGATGCAGTGCAATTCTCTAACGAAAGGTTAACTAAGGGCGGCAGTAATGTTCCGGGGCGCTTGCCAGTTGCGCCCGAATCAGGGCCGCGGAGCCAATGTCGATTCGGTTCAGATCTCGTGCGCCTGCATCCAGGCCGCGACGGCCTGGCCGATGGCAGGGCCGGAATCCTCCTGCACGAAATGCACGCCCGACACGGTGACTTCGGTCTGGTTTTTCCAGGTCCGGCAGAAGTCCCTGACCGCACCGACCAGGATCGCGCCCGGCTCGGCGTTGACGAACAGCTTCGGGATTTCGTTTCCGGCCATCCATTGCGCGTAGTCGGCCACGATCTGCACGACATCGGCCGGTTCACCCGCGATCGGGATCTGGCGCGGCCAGGTCAGCGTCGGCCAGCGGTCGGCGCGCGCCAGAAACGGCCGGCGGTACTCGGTCATCTCGGCCTCGGTCAGTTTCCGCAGCACTGAGCCCGGCAACACCCGCTCGATGAACATGTTCTGGTCGAGGATCATCGCTTCGCCCTTGTCGGAACGAAAGCCCTGGAAAATGGGCGTACCCTTGGCGCTCCATTCCTCCCAGCCGGCGATCGGCCGCACGATCCCTTCGATATAGGCGATGCCGCGAACACGGTCGCGGTGGCGATTGGCCCAGTCGAAGCCGAGCGCCGAGCCCCAATCGTGCAGCACCAGCGTCACGGGCTCGGTCCCCACCACCGCATCGATGAAGGCCCAGAGATAGTCGCGGTGGGTGGCGAAGCGATAGGTGTCGGGTCCGACGTTCGGCAATTTGCCGGAGTCGCCCATTCCGATCAGGTCGGGGATGATCAACCGGCCGCGCCCCTCGAGAGGTGGAAGCACGTCACGCCAGAGATAGGACGAGGTCGGGTTACCGTGCAAAAGCAGGATCGGCGCGCCCTGCCCGCGCTCGTGATAGGCCATGCGCGCATCGCGCACGGCGACGGTTTTCTTGGCTAGCGGCTGTTCCGTCATGGGTTGCTGTCCCGCATCACATGCGCGTGCCTCTCCGGAATAGTCCCGGCCTTAAGCGAAGCCTCGAGCCAGCTTTGAGCCGGATCAGTTCGCCGCCATGAAGATCGACAGGCCGAAGCCGGTGAGGTGGTGCAGCGCCTGATCGACGCCGATCAGCGTCCAGAACCAGGGATGCTCGTTCTCCAGTGTCACCCCGAACGACGATGCGCAGATCCCCTTGGCGCGATCGATCGTGATGTGAATGGCGAAATCGATGAAGGCGACGAACCAGAACCGCGGTGCGATCACCATGATCAGCAACAGCGACGTCACCAGATGCACCGAGCAATGCGCCAGCAACGGCATCGCCCAGCCGGTCTTCTGGTCCTTGCCGATCGCCATCCAGGAATTCTGCAGCATGAAGTCGGCGATGATGTGCTTCACCGTGAGAAGCAACATCCACCCTATCAGCGCAGCAACCGGGACCGACGACGACATGGAAGGAAACAACAAAGCTGACGCCCTTTGCTGGGACTAATGAGGTGGCAATCAAAACCGGGGGTCTAGGCTGTCAGCGAAATTTTCTTCTCGAACCCGGACGTGAACGTTGCCGTTATTTATGGCACCTCCCGAACCGGAATGCACCTGTGGGTAGTCCGAAAAAACTACGGTGTGGCCGAACGGCGATACTGCGGCATCGGCGCACAGCTTGTGCCCCGGTAAGGTTACCGGCCGGGGGCGATTTGCAAACCGGTGGGAGCAGGATATCATCGGCCGGCAGGGAAAATTGTCGTTCGTTTCTAGGTATTTACGAATTCATTCGGACCGCCCGCGACGCCGATTTGGCAAGCCGAACGTCCCTCGACCGGGTATGAGCCATGAGTGCTGAAGCCCAAACATCAAAACCCGGTATGCCACCGCGCGGCCGTTTGCCGGCCGTCAAGAGCAACCGCTCACAGATCGTGCTGTTTTCGATACTGACCCTGATCCTCACCGCCGCAACGATGTGGGGCGGCCGGACCTGGTTGCGAAATTCGGAGACGCTGGTCTTTGCCGTCGGCGAAACCGGTGGCCCCGAGGCGCGCTTTGCGGCCCGGCTTGCCGCCGTCCTGAAGAACAATTCGTCGCGGCTGCGGCTCAAGATCGTGCCCAACGACGACAACGCCAAGGCGATCGCCCAGTTCGACCGCAAGGAAGCCAACCTTGCGATTCTGCGCACCGACGCGAAAATTCCGTCCCGGGCGCGTGCAGTCGCGATCCTCGAACACGACCTGCTGCTGCTGATCAGTCCCGCCGGGAAAAAGATAAAGACCGTCACCGAGCTGAAGAAAAAGAAGATTGCCGTCGTCGCCGACCGCGAGAGCAGTGTCACGTTGATCCGGAATGTGCTCGAACTATCCGAGCCGCCGGAAGCGGCGGCGCGAGTCCAGTTGGCGCCGCCGGGTTTGGCCTTCGACAAGCTGTTCGGCTCAGGCTTCGGCGCCGTGGTCGCGGTCGTCCATGCTTCGACGGTCGTGAAGGACAGGAATTACCAGCAATATGCCAAACGCGGCGCCTTCACCCTGAACGCGGTCGACGCGGCGAAAGCGATCACCCGGAAGCACCCCGCGCTTTCGGAGGAGACGGTCACGACCGGCATGCTGTCGGCGTCGCCGACGCTGCCCGAGGAAGATATCGAGACCATCGGGCTCCACTGGCTGCTGGTCGCGCAGTCCAAATTATCGACGACAACCGTGAGCGATCTCGCGCGCATCGTCTACGAGAACAAGGCCGAACTCGCCATCGACGGTGGCTTCGCCTCCAAGATCGAGCCGGCAGCGACCGACAAGGATGCCTTCATCGTCGCGCATCCGGGGGCTGCCGAATACATCAATGACGAAACCAAGTCGTTCGTGGAACGTTACAGCGACCTGATGTACGTCGCCCTCGCGGCGCTTGGCATCATCGGGTCGCTGTTTGCCACCCTCTACACCAAGGTGACGCGGATCGCGCCGGAGAAGGCCAGCCAGCTCGCAACCGAGATTCTCAATATCGGCGAACGGATGGCAGATGCCAAATCGCTCGATCAGCTCGACGAGCTGCAGGACGATCTCGAAGCCATTCTTCGGCGCGTGGTGATAGGGCTGCGCGACGGTACCATCTCCAGCGATGGGCTCGACACGTTCAAGCTCGGCTATGAATTCGTGCGCGACGAGATCGGCATGCGCCGCGACCACCTGAAACGGCACCCGCCGGCCGCGGACGACAAGGTGGTGGCCGTGAAGACCGCGCAGAGCGCCTAACCAGCCCGTCCCATCATCCCGCCGCGGCGCTCGAACCGGCCGGCACGGGCGTGTCCTTTGCTGCGCCGCCGTCGAAGGCCATCGATCTGTTGGCCAACCGTCGTTGACGGCCTCCTCCGGGGCAGGCACCTTGCAAGCAACATTTACGCTTTGGCGTGGCCCTATCAGATTTTTGCAAGCGATCATGCGCCATCTCCCGATGTCCAAGCGGCAAGTTTCCGAGGTGCTGGCGCAATTTGTTGCCGCCACGGCCGGCCGCAACATGACCAAGGCCGCCTATGCCGCGGTGATGATCGGCATCGTCATGATGGTGCTGCTTACGGTCGCCCCCACCTATCAGGCGGCGCACCGCTGGGTCGATTCCGTGTTGTGGGCATGCTGGGCCTATTTCCTGTTCGAATGGGGGGTGCGGCTGCGCCACGCCGCGCTGGCGCAGCGCTTCCGGGCCTACGCCCTCTCCGGCAGCGGGCTGGTGGACGCCGCGGCCGCGTCAGCGATACCGCTTGCCATCCTCTGCGGCGTCGAGCCGAAGACAGCCTGGCTGCTCAGCGTATTATGGGTACTCAAGGTCGTCCCTGGTATCCCGGGGCTGCGCCAATTGCGCCGGGTGCTGGTGCAGGAATCCGGCCCGCTGCTGAGCGTGCTGGTGATCTTCCTGATGGTGCTGTTTCTGGCTTCGGTCGCGGTCCACTTCCTGGAGCGCGACGTGCAGCCGGCCACTTTCGGCAGCGTGCCGGCGACCATGTGGTGGGCGGTCGTGACGCTGACCACGGTCGGCTATGGCGACGTGGTGCCCGTCACGGTGCTCGGCCGCATGGTCGCGGCCATGGTGATGATCAGTGGTCTCGGCGTGTTCGGGCTCTGGACCGGCATTCTCGCCACCGGATTTGCGGCCGAGACGCGCCGCGATAATTTCCTGAAGACTTGGGATTCCGTCAGCAAGGTACCGTTTTTCGCAGCGCTCGGCCCGTCCGCCATCGCCGACGTCACCCACATGCTGCGCACGATGGATCTGCCGCCGCGTACCACGATCATCCGCAAGGGCCAGAGCGGCGACTGCATGTATTTCCTCGCCGCGGGCGAGGTCGAGGTCGATCTGCCCGGCAAGACGGTGCGCCTCGGCGACGGCGCGTTCTTCGGCGAGATGGCGCTGCTCGGCAATAATCTGCGCTCTGCCGACATCACCACGACCCGGCTGTCAAAGCTGCTGGTGCTCGATCTCGTCGACTTCCGCCTGTTGATGGCGCGGCATCCGGACCTCGCCCAGACCATCGACGTCGAGGCCAAACGGCGCGCGCTCGAGAACAAGTAACAAATAGCAAGAATGGAGAACGACATGTCCGATTCAGCCGAGGCGGCGAGCTCACCGGTACTCGAAATCAGCGGCGCGCGCGCCACTATCCGCCTCAACCGGCCGAAGCATCTGAACCGGCTGCAGAGCGAGGATCTCGGCGAACTCGTGAGATTGTTCGACCGCATCGAGGCCGATCCGGCAATCCGGGTGCTGGTGCTGACCGGCACCGGCCGCACCTTCTCTGCCGGCTACGATCTGAATTCGGTCGCCGACCGCGCCACCAGCGCCAAGGAAGAGCAGAGCGCGGGCTCGGCGTTCGAAGTGGTGGTCAACCGCCTGGAGGATCTCGGCGTGCCGACGATCTGCCGCCTCAATGGCGGCGTCTATGGCGGCTCGACCGATCTGGCGCTGGCCTGCGATTTCCGCATCGGGGTCGACACATCTGACATGTTCATGCCGGCGGCGCGGCTCGGCCTGCATTATTACAAGAGCGGCATCGAGCGCTACGTGACGCGGCTCGGCGCCGACAATGCCAAGAAACTGTTTCTGACCGCGCAGAAGATCACCGCACCCGAGATGCTGCGGATCGGCTATCTCACCGCGATGGTGCCGGTGGAAACCCTCGATGAGGAAGTCGACAGGCTTGCCGGCATCCTCGCCGGCAACGCACCGATGGCGATGCGCGGCATGAAACGCGCCATCAACGAATTCGCGCGGGGCAAGCTCGATGAAGAAGCTGCAAATCAGCGCCACCGCGCCAGCATGCGCGGCGACG